>NZ_JSYI01000116.1:0-52146 GCF_001023515.1 Diaphorobacter sp. J5-51
GTGACGGATTCAACAGCCTCACACACAGAAATCCTGACACTCCCGCACCCATGTTTTTCACTATTCCCACCATCATGACTTGGACGCGCATTGTCGCGATACCCTTGATCGTGGGAGTGTTCTATGCGCCGCTGGACCCTGCGATGCGCAACCTCATCGCCACGGTGATGTTCATCGTTTTTGCGGCCACCGATTGGCTCGATGGGTTTCTTGCACGCAAGCTCAACCAGACCTCCGCGTTCGGGGCGTTTCTGGATCCCGTGGCTGACAAGTTCTTGGTATGTGCGTCGCTATTGGTACTCGTGCATATGCAACGTGCCGATGTGTTCGTGGCACTCATCATCATCGGCCGCGAAATCGCTATCAGTGCCTTGCGGGAATGGATGGCGCAGATCGGGGCGAGCAAGAGTGTGGCCGTGCACATGATCGGCAAGCTCAAGACCACGGTGCAGATGATTGCCATTCCTTTCCTGTTGTATGACGGGCAGTTGTTTGGCGTCATTGACACGGGTGTGTGGGGTACCTGGCTGATCTGGGGCGCCGCAGTGCTGACGGTGTGGTCCATGGTTTATTACCTGCAAAAAGCACTGCCAGAAATTCGAGCGAGAGTCCGTTAAGTTTCTTGCTACTGCTGGGAGAGCCTTGTGTCAAAAGGGTTCATTGCTATATATGACATAGCAAGGCAATCCGCGCCCACATGGAGACGGCTGGTGGCGGCAACTCGGCACCGCAGGGCGAAAGTGCTTGTCAATACGGAATGCGCCTAGCGCGCAAGGTCGAAACAAAAGCGGTGCTCGAATCCGGGACGGGGATCAAATACGACTAGAATTCGCTCCCATGCTGTCGCCCACGCGGTACGTCTTATTGACACCCTACAGTGCGATGGCTTTAATCTGACACAGCAATTTCTGACGCTGCTTCAGTTCCCTCCGCCTCTGCCTTTCGGACCGCTTCCGTTGCAGGGGGCGCGGAGGCCAGATTTGCATAAAGACATTCATCCACTCTTTTCCCGAGAGGCTTCTTGTGAATAAAACCGAATTGATTGAGCACATCGCCAACAACGCTGATATCTCCAAGGCTGCAGCTGCGCGCGCACTGGAGTCCACGATCGAAGCGGTTAAGAAGACTCTCAAGAAGGGCGGCACGGTGTCGCTCGTCGGTTTCGGCACATTCGCCGTCGGCAAGCGCGCTGCGCGCACTGGTCGTAATCCCCGCACGGGCGCTACGATTAAAATCAAGGCTGCTAAAGTTCCAAAGTTCCGTCCAGGCAAAGCACTGAAAGATGCTTTGAACTGATTGTGAAATATGGGGGGTGCTTAGCTCAGTTGGTAGAGCGGCGCCCTTACAAGGCGTAGGTCAGCGGTTCGACCCCGTTAGCACCCACCACCCCATTCAAAGGCGAACGCAAGTTCGCCTTTTCTTTTGCAGCTGTTGAAAGATTGACCATGTTCGAATCCATCCGCAAGCACTCCAAGATCGTCATGTTCTTGTTGTTCTTGCTGATCATCCCGTCGTTCATCCTCGTGGGTATCGACAGCAACTATTTCAGCGGAGGAAGCCCAGTGGTAGCGCGGGTCGATGGCAAGGACATCACCCAAGCCGACTGGGACAACGCTCACCGTATGGAGAGTGATCGAATCCGCGCTCAGTCGCCAGGTATCGACGCCAAGCTGCTGGATTCACCGCAGGCACGCTATGCCACGTTGGAGCGGCTGGTGCGTGACCGCGTGCTGCAAGTCGCGGCGCAGGACATGCACATGCTGACCAGCGATGCGCGGTTGGCACGCGAGCTGCAGAGCATTCCGCAGATAGCGGCGTTGAAACGAGCTGACGGCACGCTGGATGCCGAAGCCTATCGCGCCCTGGCTGGTGCGCAGGGACTCACCCCTGAGGGGCTTGAAGCACGCATCCGCCAGGACTTGTCGGTCAACCAGGTCATGGGCGGTGTCATGGGTTCGGCGTTCAGCGGCCCGACGGAAGCACGTTTGGCACTGGATGCACTATTTCAGCGCCGTGAAATCCAGATCGCCCGTTTCAATGCTTCGGCGTTTGTGTCCAAGGTCGTGGTGACGGATGCCGACCTGGAGGCCTATTACACCGCCCATCCAGCGAAATTCCAGCAGGCTGAACAAGCGTCGGTGGAGTATGTGGTGCTTGACCTTGATGCCGTGAAAGCGGGAATCACGCTCAGCGAAGATGACCTGCGCACCTATTACAAGGAAAACCTGAATCGCCTCGCGGTCAAGGAGGAGCGCCGCGCAAGTCACATACTGATCAACGCCAACAAAGACGCCCCTGCGGATGCGCGCACCCAGGCCAAGGCCAAGGCGGAGGAACTGCTCGCGCAGGTACGCAAAGCGCCGGGCAGCTTCGCGGAGATTGCCAAAAAGGAGTCGCAGGACCCGGGCTCAGCACCGTCCGGCGGTGACCTCGGTTTTTTTGGCCGGGGAGCCATGGTCAAACCCTTTGAAGACGCCGTTTTTTCCATGAAGAAGGGGGAGATCAGCGACGTAGTGGAAACCGACTTCGGCTTCCACATCATCCTGCTTTCCGATATCAAGACTCCGCGCCAGCCCAGTTTCGAGGAGCTGCGCCCCTCGCTCGAGGCAGAACTCAAGCAGCAGCAGGCCCAACGCAAGTTCGCAGAAGTGGCCGAGGCGTTTGCCAATGGTGTGTATGAACAGGCGGACAGCCTGCAACCCGTCGCCGACAAGCTCAAGCTCAAGATTCAGACGGCCGACGGGGTTACCCGTACTCCGGCTGCCGGTGGCGCGGGGCCGCTTGCCAACGCACGCTTCCTGGAGGCGCTGTTCCAGTCGGACTCGCTGCAGAACAAGCGCAATACCGAGGCTATCGAGATCGGTACAAGTGTGCTGGCAGCCGGCCGCGTTACGGCATACCAGCCCGCCATGACGCTGCCGCTGGACAAGGCGCGCGACCAGGTGCGCGCGATCTATATCGCCGAGAAGTCCGCTGAACTTGCGCGGCAGGAAGGCCAAGCCAAACTGACCGCTTGGAAGGCCGCGCCGGATGCAGCCTCCGGGTTGACTGCTGCGTTGACGGTATCGCGGGACCGGCTGCAGGATCAGCCTCGTTCCGTGGTGGATGCCGCCTTGCGTGCCAATGTGGACCAACTCCCGGCCTGGACAGGTGTGGACCTTGGTGCGCAGGGCTATGCCGTGGTGAAAATCAACCGCGTCGTTCCCCGGGACGGGGTGGACGACGCTCGTGCGCGTATGGAGCGAGAGCAATACTTGCAATCGTGGGCGTCGGCCGAGGCGCTAGCGTATTACGATTTGCTCAAGCAGCGTTTCAAGGTCCAGATCAAGGCCCCCCGACCGGTGGCCCAGGCAGAGCTACAAAACTAAGCCGGTTACCTCAGAGGGTAGATTTATCAGGCTATAATTCAAGGCTACGGTGGCTGTAGCTCAGTTGGTAGAGTCCAGGATTGTGATTCCTGTCGTCGTGGGTTCGAGTCCCATCAGCCACCCCAAATAACAAAGGCCCCCGCAGCGCAAGCTGCGGGGGCTTTTGCATTCAACAAGGTTGGCGTGACCGGTGGCCTGACTGAAGAGGCACTCCCGAACAGCAGACTGATCGTGCCGGAAGCCGTTCGCCTGCATACGGTTTTGTCCGACGGGAGTGCCAAGTGCAAAGGCACTACAAACAGCACAAAGGATGCCCCATGCCAGCAACCCCCGCCCCTCAACCGGTCCCGCCCGTCCCGCCGAATCCCGGCGAGGTGCCGCCGCGACCTATTCCCATTGATCCGCCCGACAATACGCCGCCCATCGAACTACCCGGTGACCCTATGCAAGAACCAAGCTAGTGGAGCCTGCAGGTGGTTTAACCCGGCAAGTTGGCTGGTATTTC
The DNA here is from genome assembly GCF_001023515.1 of Diaphorobacter sp. J5-51. Lineage (NCBI taxonomy): Bacteria > Pseudomonadati > Pseudomonadota > Betaproteobacteria > Burkholderiales > Comamonadaceae > Diaphorobacter > Diaphorobacter sp. J5-51. Next base: position 3,874 of record NZ_JSYI01000116.1, read on the forward strand.
CTCGTTGGGCTGCCGCGGTGGCGAGGCCGGGGGTGGGGCCGGTGGCAAATCACCGGGCGGGCGCGGTAAGTCGTCTGGCACAGTGTGCAGCGGGTGTTCTGTCGGGTCCTGGGGCGTCATGGCGTGAGTCCTGGGAAGGGGGCGGGGTACCAAAGGTTGCTCTGCACAGTCGCACCGCACACTATCCTCCCGCCCCTTGAGGCAGATAAGCTGGCATGCGTTGGTGCGGCTCCCGAGGCTTCTTGAGCGGGGTCACACGTGGAATGGGCCCCGCCGGGTCGAGGATCAACCGCGAAGGTATGCCCGCAGTTGCGGGAGCCAGCTCGGCTTCCAGTCGTGCAATGCGCTGCCGGTACATCCGTGCCAGTGCAGTATGGTGTTCGGCAGCGTTTTCGTGTTCGAATGCCGCCATTCGCGCCTCATTCAGGCTGGTCTCGAGACGGTGGGCATACATGGCAGCGGGATCAAAGAGGCGCTTGAGCATGGTCTTCTCCTGTGAGGGGGTAGCAAGACCATAGAGCGCGCAACGCGCTGTAGAGTGTCGGACGGCGTCCCGCATTTCCGCCCGACAGTGGCACCTCGGCCGCAGAAAGATGTCTTCGCAGGATGCCGAGGCACAGCCGAAGTGAGGTGGCCTGCCCGGAGGGACTCGAACCCCCGACCTATTGCTTAGAAGGCAATTGCTCTATCCGGTTGAGCTACGGGCAGATGATGCAGGTATGCGGTGCGAGCGGTGATGTGCGCGCTCGGAGTGCAGGATCATACAGGCGCCCGGAGCGCTCCCGCACCAGCCTGCGCAGCCCATGAAATAGAAGACGGCATGCGGGTGCTGTGTATGATGCCAAATATGCCTTTAGCGCTTATCCAGCAAGCGCAAGCAGCTATCATTTAAAGAGTGGCCGCAGTCCGGCGTGCTCTTCAGTCCATCTCCTCAAACACCAGCGATGGAGGTGCCATGACCCGTGCGACATCGCCGAGCTGGCCGATGACATGGTTGGCGAAATAGCTGTTCTGCGTATCGGGCTCCAGCGCTGCCACGGCCAGATTGGCCAAGGGCTGGTTGAGAGACACGTAATAGCTGCCTCCCGGCACGTCGATGGCGCTGCGCATGGGGGTCACGGTGGCGCGGATGATCGGGCGGGCGCCAGGGATGGCTCCGCGCACGTCCTCCCGCTCGGAGCTCTCCCGGCTGGTTTCCTCATAGATGTCGGCCAGTACGGAGCCCGCCTCGGCGACGTGCATCACCTGGATGCCCAGCAGCTTCAGGCGCTCCACTGCATCCGTTGCGCCGCTTGCCAACCAATAGCCGCAGGGGCGGTGGCGTTTTTTGACCGGCTTGAGTTGCAGCGAGGAATTCCAATCCACGCGCAGGGTCCGGTCTGCGCCGGTCTGGGGGTCCAGCATGACCAGGTCGCGCTGGCCGGGGGTTTGCGTGGCTTCCACCACGATCTCGCCGCGGCATGCCTGGGAGGCAATGTCCCGCGCTTCATAGGAGCGCACCTGCTCCAAGTCGGCGGCGCGGTCCACGGTGCTGCGCAGTGCACTGGTGAGGGCCGTCACCTGCGAGTGCACGCGCCGCTGGATGTGGGTGCGGCCAATGCCCACGCCACGCGTTTCCACGAGCATGCTGACGGCGTTCTTCAGACCATTCACGTTGCGGCCGGTATCGGGTTGCGTCCCTCCCATGGACAGGCGAAGGTCTTCGGCGCGGGTCGAGGTGGTGTAGTACCACTCCTGGCTCAGGCCTTCCGCTTCCAGGGCCCTGATCATGGGGTGGTGGAACCATTCCAGAGCTGCCTTGGTCATGAATTCCGGCAGGTTAGCCGTCGTTGCGTGCTGCAGCAGCACGTCGTAGCGTTGGATGGCATGGAATTTCTCGAGGAACCGTCCGGTGACGGTGTATTCATGCGCATCGAAAATGGCGATCGGGCGATAGTTGCGCACCAGTTTGGCGAGTGCCTGGGCCTCCGGAGTCTGCAAAAGCAGGTGGTCCCGGTTCATGTCGATGCCGTTGGACGTGGCTCGTGTGCCGGCCTCGGCTCCGTCGGGATTCGCGCGGGGAACGACGATCACGTTGATGCGCTCCAGCATGGGCTCCAGCAGCCCTTGTGCCAGTTCGCGCGCCAGTACGAGCAATGCCTCGCTGCCGGCGGGTTCATCGCCATGTTGCTGCCCAAGCAGCAGCACCGTGGGGCGGCGGCTGGCGTCCAGCGCGGCCACGTTGGTGCCAGCCGCGCGGGTCAGCACCAGGCCGTGCAAGGGTGTGCCGCGCTGGGATACCCCCAGGTCCAACATCTGCACACGGGTCGTGCCGCGCTGCGCCGTGGCCAGATTGCGCAGCCATTGGGTGAGTTCAGCGTTGGTGGTGAAAGCCTGGCGCCCCTCGGCGAGCCCCGGCGTTTCGTACCGCACGGAAGGCGCGGGAAAGCGTGCCGCGACAGCCGCGCTATAGGGGAGCGCGGTGGAGGCCGGCTCGGTGGCCGGGGCGACGGGCGTTACCGTGACCGGGCTGGGCACGACTTCGCCACGCTGCACTGTTCCCAGCGGCGGCGGTACGGCGCGGGACGTTTGCGGACCAGCGGGCGTGGTAGGGGAGGACTGCGCGGGCCACGGAGGCAGGGGCGTGCTGGAGCAGGCGGACAGCAGGAATGCGCCCAGCAGCGCGGTAGCGCGGTGCCGTGCTGCGATTGCGGCGATTGGCAGCGCGTATGTGTGGGAGAGCAGATTCTTCGGCGTCATGGTGGGCGTGGCGGAAGTGGTGCTGGGGCGGATGTTACCCGGCAGCTTTGATGTCCTGCGCGTGCGGCGGGGTGGGTGGCCCAGGGGCTATGGAAAAAAGCCCGGCTGTGCCGGGCTTTCTGTTGTCGTGAAGGTCTCAGCGGCCGAAGCCGCCGCCGCGTGGGCCGCGGCCACCACCGCCGCCGCCGTTGCCACGGCCGAAGCCGCCCCGACGCCCGCGGTCCGCCATGCTGTCCACGCTGGTGCGCATGGGGTCCGGCTGGCTGGCACGGCCGCTGCCATGGCGTGGGCCGATGCCAATGTTGCCGAGCTGCGTGCCCAGGTGGGCGTTCTCGCTGCGAGGCTGGCTGTCGTCGAAACGGCGATTTCCGCCATTACCCCCGCCATTGCCTGCACCAGCGGGACCGCCGCGGCGGCGGCCACCGGCCGTGTTCTGCGGACGTTGCTGATCACGTGGGCCGGCAGTACGGCCTGCATTGCCTGCGTTGCCTGCGTTGCCTGCGTTGCCTGCGTTGCCGCCGCGGCCCCCGCTGCCGTTCTGACCCCCGGCGCGCTGCTGGCCTTCGCCCTGGCCCCCGCCCTGGCGCGAACCGCGCTGGCCGCCAGTGGCCGCCTTGTTGGTGCGGATGCGCTCCATCATCTCCTGGCGTGCCGCCTTGGCCGCTGCCTGCATGACTTCGCGGCTGGGCGGCTTGCCCGCGCCGCCCCAGATGGTCTGGCGGCCCATGGCGATGGGCTCGGCCTTCTCTCCCTCGTCCGGGCCAAAGCCGTCGATCACCTGCACGGGGATTTCCTGCTTGGTGAAGCGCTCGATCTCCATCATGAAACCTTCCTCGTCCATGCAGACGAGGCTCACGGCATGGCCCTCGCGGCCGGCGCGGCCCGTGCGGCCGATGCGGTGCACGTAGTCCTCGGGCACGTTGGGGATTTCGTAGTTCACGACGTGCGGCAGGTCGTCGATGTCGATGCCGCGTGCCGCGATGTCAGTGGCCACCAGGGCGCGGATCTGGCCCGTCTTGAAGCCCTCCAGCGCCTGGGTGCGGGCGCTCTGGCTCTTGTTGCCATGCAGCGCCATGGCCGAAACGCCGTTCTTGGTCAGGTACTCGGCCACGTTGTTGGCGCCGAACTTGGTGCGCGTGAACACCAGCACCTGGCTCCAGTCGTGTTCCTGGATGATGTGCAGCAGCACCTGCTTCTTCTTGCCGCGCCCCACGGGGTGGATCACCTGGCTGATGCGTTGCACCGTGGTGTTGCGCGGGGTGACCTGGATGCTCTGCGGGTTCTTGAGCAGTGAGTTGGCCAGTTCACGGATGTCGTCGCTGAACGTGGCCGAGAACAGCAGGCTTTGCTTGGACTGGGGCAGCAGCGCCAGCACCTTCTTCACGTCGTGGATGAAGCCCATGTCGAGCATGCGGTCGGCTTCGTCCAGCACCAGGATCTCGACGGTGGACAGGTCCATGAAGCCTTGCTGCTGCAGGTCCAGCAGGCGGCCAGGGGTGGCCACCAGCACGTCCACGCCGCGCTTGATGCGTTCGATCTGCGGGTTCATACCGACGCCGCCGAAGATCACGGTGGAGTTCAGATCCAGGTATTTGCCGTAGCCGCGCACGGATTCTTCGACCTGCGCTGCCAGCTCCCGCGTGGGCGTGAGCACCAGGGCGCGCACCCCCTTGCCGCCAAACTGGCTGCGTGGGGCTTGGCCTTCGGCCAGGCGGTGCAGCATGGGCAGCGTGAACGCGGCGGTCTTGCCAGTGCCGGTCTGTGCCCCGGCGAGGAGGTCGTGTCCAGCGAGGACGGCCGGGATGGCCTGGGCCTGGATAGGGGTCGGGTTGTCGTAGCCTTGTTCTTGCACGGCCCGCAAAATGGCCGGCGCCAGCTTCAGTTCTTCAAATGTCATGTAATTGGATGCGCCCATCCGGGGCGCTGGGTATCGGCCTGTCGCAGGCGACTTTACGGGCCGCCGAGCCAGTTTGTTAGGCAGATGATTGCAAGGGTGGGAGCCCGGAAAATTCTTCCTTCGTCCCCAGCTTGTCTAGGCTGATGCCGTGGGCAACTGGAGCCCAAGACGGGGTCTATTGTCGCATGCGCCGATAATCCGCGTTTGTGCGCAAAAAATTTTGGCGCCTTCTTCTGCCCGTTTCCTGAATAAATCCATGGCCCAATACGTTTTCTCGATGAACCACGTCACCAAGACCGTGCCGCCCAAGCGGCAGATCTTGAAGGACATTTCCCTTAGCTTCTTTCCGGGCGCCAAGATCGGCGTGCTGGGCCTGAACGGCTCCGGCAAGTCCTCTCTGCTCAAGATCATGGCGGGCGTGGACAAGGAATTCGAAGGCGAGGCACTGCCCATGCCCGGGCTGTCGATCGGCTACCTGCCCCAGGAACCCCAACTCAATCCCGAGCACACCGTGCGCCAGGCCGTGGAAGAAGCCATGGCCGAGGTGAACAACGCCAAAGCTCGCCTGGAAGAGGTATACGCCGCCTACGCGGAAGAGAATGCCGACTTTGACGCGCTGGCCAAAGAACAGGGTGAATTGGAGGCCATCATCGCCGCGGCCGGTACCGATTCCGAACACCAGTTGGAAATTGCGGCCGACGCGCTGCGTCTGCCGGCGTGGGATGCGGTGATCGGCAAGCTATCGGGTGGCGAAAAGCGTCGCGTGGCCCTGTGCAAGCTGCTGCTGTCCAAGCCCGACATGCTGCTGCTGGACGAACCCACCAACCACTTGGACGCCGAATCCGTGGACTGGCTGGAGCAATTCCTGCACCGCTTCAGCGGTACCGTGGTGGCGATCACCCACGACCGCTACTTCCTGGACAACGCCGCTGAGTGGATTCTGGAACTGGACCGAGGCCACGGCATCCCCTACAAGGGCAATTATTCTGACTGGCTGATCCAGAAGGGCAACCGTCTGGAAGCCGAGCAAAAAGGCGAGGAGGCTCGCGCCAAGGCTTTGAAGAAGGAACTGGAGTGGGTGCGCCAGAACGCCAAGGGCCGCCAGGCCAAGTCCAAGGCGCGTATTGCCCGCTTCGAAGAGCTGAGCGATTACGAATACCAGCGCCGCAACGAAACGCAGGAAATCTTCATTCCTGTAGCGGATCGCCTGGGCTCTAAGGTCATCGAATTCAAGAATGTCTCCAAGGCCTTTGGTGACCGCCTGCTGATCGACAACCTGAGCATGAACATCCCTGCCGGCGCCATCGTCGGCATCATCGGCCCGAACGGTGCCGGCAAGTCGACCCTGTTCAAGCTGATCGCGGGCAAGGAGCAACCTGATTCCGGTACCGTGGAAATCGGTCAGACCGTGAAGATGGCCTTTGTCGATCAGCACCGCGACGCACTGGCCGATGACAAGACCGTGTGGGAGGACATCTCCGGCGGGCTGGACATCATCAATGTGGGCAAGTTCCAAATGGCATCGCGCGCCTATGCCGGGCGCTTCAACTTCAACGGACAAGACCAACAGAAGAAGGTGGGCAACCTGTCCGGGGGCGAGCGCGGCCGCCTGCACCTGGCCAAGACGCTGATCCAGGGCGGCAACGTGCTGCTGCTGGACGAACCGTCCAACGACCTGGACGTGGAAACCCTGCGTGCGCTGGAAGACGCGTTGCTGGAATACGCTGGTACCGTGCTGGTCATCAGCCACGATCGTTGGTTCCTCGACCGTATCGCGACGCACATCCTGGCAGCCGAGGGCGACAGCCAATGGGTATTCTTTGACGGCAATTACCAAGAATACGAAGCTGATAAGAAAAAACGATTGGGTGAAGAGGGTGCGAAACCGAAGCGTATGCGCTACAAGGCCCTCAAATAAGCACTTACAGGTAGTAGCATCGGGCGGACCGCCGCCCATTCTTCGTCCGTCCCCACCATGTCCCTTTCCGCGTCCCGCGCCCGTACGGTTTTTCGCGCCTGCGTTGTCAACGCCGTCAGGGACAGCGAGGCCCTGATGGAGGCGCTGGTGACTGGTACGCGCGAAGCGCTCACGGCGCAGGAATCCTCCACCCGCGACCTTCACAAGCGCACCCAGATCAGCGACGCCTTGCGCCTACTCAAGCAGCACGAGGCGTCGTTGCCCAAGGCCTACCCCATGGCCTTGCTGGAGATTTTTGCCGAAGGCCCCTCGGCCGCGAAGACGAGGGCCGGGCAGCCCGGCGGAATGGACCTGGGCGAGCTCGCCCTCATGGACGATGCCGACGTGCTGGTCCAGGTGGAGCTGTCGCGGGCGCAGCAGATCGCCGCTCTGGCGACAGAGGCAACGCTGGCGGAACTCAACACGCTCGTCAGTTCGGCGCAGGGCCTGCACAGCGTGCAACCCGAAAGCAACCCTTTTCGCCCTGAGAACTACATCCGCGCGCTGCAGCAAGTGGTGAGCGATACCGGTGTAAGCGGGGAAGTGCGGCAGCTATGGATGAGCCAGATGCGCGAACTGCTGGGCATGCAACTGGTAAGCGCCTATAAGCGCGCCGCCCAGAGCCTGCGCGAGCATGGCGTCGAGCCCGTGGGCTATGCGGTGGCGGGAGCCCCGGGTGTGCGCAGCGGGAATGGTGGTGGATATGCCCACAGTTCCCAGATGGGCGTGGGCTACGCGCCGCCGCCCTCGGCCTATGGTGCGCCGGCCAGCGAATATGGTGCCGCGAGCGCCTATGGCCAAGGTTACGGGGCAGGCTGGGGAGGCGCCTCGGGCAACGTGGCCTTGGCGCCGCAGGCCGAAGAAGCGCTGCTGACGGTGGGTATCCTGCGCCAGATGCTGGCCGGTGGTGGTGACCCTTTCGCCTACGATGCACGCGGCGGCTATACGGCAGCTACTCCGGCCAACGCGTACGTCACGCCGGCCGCGGTGGAAGCAATGGAAGACATTGCGCAGCTGGAACGCATCGTGGGTCGTCTGTCGGGAGGGGCTGCGGTCCCGGTGACGGGCTGGAACGGCACCTCTGCACATGCGCCGGTGGCGGTATCCCCCACGCGGACGGCGCATGAGGTCGTGAGCCGCATGATGGACAACATTGCGCAGGATTCGCGGCTGCTGCCCCCCATGCAGCGTGCCGTGCAAAGCCTGGAGCCCGCGCTGAAGGAGTTGGTGCAGCACGACACGCGGTTCTTCACGGATGAGCAGCACCCCGCCCGGCGCCTGCTGGACGAGTTGACCCAGCGCAGCCTGGCATTCAACGCCGAGGATGGGCCCGCCTTCAGCCGCTTCATGCGGCTGGTGAACGAAGCCGTAGGCCACCTGGCTTCCATCGAGATCCGGGATGCCGCACCGTTCGCCCAAGTGCTCAAGGCGCTGGAAAAGGCCTGGACCGCGCAGGAGCGTCGCCAGCTTGAGCGCCATGAAGCGCAGCAGCGCGAACTGCTCCAGCGGGAGCAGCGGGAATTGCTGGCCGAGAAGATTGCCGCCGACTTCCGCCGCCTGCCCGATGCGGACAAGGTACCGGCCGACCTGCTGGCCTTCGTGACCGGCCCGTGGGCGGACGTGGTGGCGCAGGCGCAAAGCAGCCAGCCCCAAGAAACCGGCGGAGACCCCGGAGGCTATTTGGCGTTGGTGCCGCTGCTGCTGTGCTGCGCGCAGCCCGAGCAGTTGCGCTCGGACCCGGAGCGCCTGGGCCAGGCCATTGCCGACATGGTGCCGGTGTTGGTGCGTGGGCTGGAGAGCATTGACCACCCGATCGAGCGTATTGCCGAAGTGACGCAGCGCTTGGCGCAGCTTCAGGGTGAAGCGCTGAACTACGCAGCGGCGAGCGTCTTCGGCGACACGCCGGCGGAAGAGGTCAGCCCTGAAACCCGCGCTGACGATGTGCTGTCTTCCGATACGGCCGCCGCGGCGGACCCGTCGATGGCCGGAGCAGTGGCTCAGCCCGCATTGCGCATCGGCCAGTGGGTGGAAATCATCACCAACCAGCGTGCGGTGCGAACCCAGCTCACCTGGTGCAGCCCGCACAACACACTTTTTTTGTTCACCGGAGCCGACGCGAGCACGCAGTCCATGACGCGGCGCATGATCGACAAACTGTCCTCCGACGGGGCATTCCGCCTGATTTCCGACCAGCCGGTGGTGGACCGCGCTTTGCGCGCCGTGCGCACCAAGCCGGCCAAGCTGCGCTAGGGCGCTCCGCCGGTCGCGGGGACTGCCGTTCAGCCTGCCGCGCGTGGCAGGCGCCGGCGCACCAGTTGGATGTGGTTGCGCAGGGCGTAGAGCTCGTCGGCATAGGACAGTGGCACGCTCACTTTTTCCACCTGCGCCTCCATGCGGTCCAGCCGTTCGCGCAGCGCGTCGGGGGTGGCCTCTCCTCGTTCCATGTCGTCTTCGATGTCGCGCAGATGCCCATACCAGCGGAACACGCGCGAGCGCACGCGGAACTGGTACAGCGGCGGCACCACGCGCGACAGCGGCAGCATGATGGCAATCAAGATACCCAGTACCAGCCACATGCGCTCGACGAGGTTGGCGATCCAGAATGGCAGATAGCGCTGCATCAGCGGCGCCGGCTCGTTGATGGCGCGCTCGCCCTCCTTGGCAATGGGCAGTTCCGCGTGCCGGGTGCTGGGGAATTCGCGCGCACGGTTGAACCAGCCCGCATTGCCATGGATGCCCTGCGCGCTCTGGGCAAATAACTGCAGCAGGGCAGGGTGGGTACCTTCACGCGCCAGCAGGGATGTGGTGGATGCCACCAGCCGTACGTCGCGCGGAGGTACGTTGGCCGCCAGGTCCACCACGCCGCGTGGCAGCACTACTGGCGTGAGGAACGGAAAACGGCGGCTGTAGGCCTCGTTCTGCGGGAAGTGCATGAGCTGCACGCCGGGCGTTTGCAGCAGCATCTGCACCATCAATGACTCGGGGGCGGAGGCAAACACCAGGGCGTCCAGCCGCCCCGCCAGGAACGCCACCGTGGCGGGCGTCTGCTCCAGACGGGTGAGCGTCAGGGCATCCAGCGGAATGTGGTTGGCGTCCAGCAGGCGCTCCATGAGCGTTGGTACGCCGCTGCCGGGCGAGCCGACGTTCACGCGCAGCCCGCGCAGCTGGTGCAGCCCCTCCAGCCGGGCCGATCGGTGGATGCGGCGCGCCACATCGCCGCGGTAGAACAGCCAGATGGGCTCCACAAAGAGGCTGCCCAGCGAGACCAGCTCATCACTGTCCTCGGGACGCAACTCACCCGTGCCACCTTGCACGAAGGCGAGGTCGGCGTGGCCATCGCGCAGCAGCTGCAGGTTGGATGACGAGCCATCGCTGGGCAGCAAGACCACGTTGATCCCGCTTGCCGCCAGTGCGTCGCGATAGCGCTGGCCGAAGGCCTCGTAGGCGCTCTGCGCGGGGCCGGTGGCCAGCGTCACCGTGCGCGGCGGCGTGGGGTTGAGCCACCAATAGGCCAGGAGCACCAGGCCCGCGCCCAGTAGCGCCAGCGGCCCGGCAGACACCAACAGGTCGCGCAGCGACAGCAGCGCCATGCGCAGGCGGCGTGACATCTGTCCCATGGTTAGCTCCCGGCAGCCAGATCGGCATGGCACGGAAGTGCCAGGCCCTCGGCCGTGCGCAGGGTGCGCGCGGCGAGCACGGCGCGCACGGTGGCGCGGGCCACCGCCTCGGCCGCCATCGTGGCCAACACCATCATGCCGGGGTGGTGCGGCACGTGGCCCGTCGCCAGCGTGAACAGCGTATCTCCGTCGCTCATGGTGTGCACGGGGTTGATGCTGCGGGCCAGGCCGTCGTGGCCGGCAACGGCCAGTCGCTGAGCCTGAACCTTGGTCAGCCGCGCGTCGGTGGCAATCACGCCGATCGTGGTGTTGCTGCCGGCCAGCAGGGGATGAGGGGGCTCGCCGCGCAGCAGCGCGTGCCGTGTATCGCGCAGCGTCAGCCCGTCGGCAGCGCGGGCGCCCGCCAATGGGCGCCCGGTGTCCGGGTCGACCACGTCGCCCACGGCGTTGCAGGCAATGAGCGCACCCACCGTGACGCCCGCGACGGTGACCGAGGCTGTGCCCACGCCGCCCTTCATGGCGTGCTGCAGGCCGAACATCTTGCCCACCACGGCGCCAGCGCCGGCGCCTACGTTGCCCTCGGCTGGCGGCTTGTGTGTGGCGGCGGCGCAGGCCGCATAGCCGGCCGCCGCATCGGGACGCACCTTCATGTCGCCCACGTGCAGGTCGAACAGCACGGCCGCTGGCACCAGTGGCAGGCGGCCCACGCCCACGTCCAGCCCTACGCCGTGCTCCTCCAGCCAGCGCACGGCCCCGGTGGCGGCCTCCAGCCCCCAGGCGCTGCCACCCGCCAGCATGATGGCGTGCACCTGCTCCACCAAGTTGCCCGGGGCCAGCAGGTCGGTCTCGCGCGTGCCGGGGGCGGCGCCGCGCACATCCACGCCTGCCACGGCACCCTCGCGCGCAATCACCACGCTGCAGCCGGTGGGGCGGCGTGGGTCGGTGAAGTGGCCGACCTCGATGCCGGCAACGTCGGTGATGGCGCCGCAGGCGCTGTGCAGGGAGCAAGCTTGCATGGGCGCCGATTATGGTGCCGCGCCGGCACCTGTCCCCGCGTCTTGCGGGGTGCTCTCAAAGCCGTGCGCGGCGCAGCCGCAGGGCATTCGTGATCACCGAGGCCGAGCTCAGGCTCATGGCCAGCGCCGCGATCATCGGCGACAGCAGCCAGCCCGTGAACGGGTAGAGCAGGCCGGCGGCCAGCGGCACGCCCAGCGCGTTGTAGACGAAGGCAAAGCCCAGGTTTTGGCGCATGTTGGCCACCGTGGCCTGCGACAGTGCGCGCGCCGTGGCGATGCCGCGCAGGTCGCCCTTGACCAGGGTGAGCTGGGCGCTGTTCATGGCCACGTCCGTCCCGGTTCCCATGGCGATGCCCACGTCGGCGCGCGCCAGTGCCGGCGCGTCGTTGATGCCGTCGCCGGCCATGGCCACGGTGCGTCCCTCGGCCTGCAGGCGTTCGACCAGGGCCAGCTTATCGGCGGGCAATACCTCGCCGTGCACCTCGTCGATGCCCAGGCGCCGTCCCACGGCACCTGCCGTGGTCAGGCCATCGCCGGTGGCCATGATGATGCGCAGGCCGGCCGCATGCAGGGCGGCCAGCGCGTCGGGCGTGCTGGCCTTGATGGGGTCGGAGACAGCCAGCAGGCCCGCCAGTTGCCCATCCACGGCCAGGAACATCACACTGGCGCCTTCGCCGCGCAGTGCCTCGGCGGCCTGCGCCAGCGGTCCCGTATTCACGCTGGACTGCTGCATCAGCACCGTGTTACCCAGCGCCAAGGTGCGGCCCGCGATCCGGCCGCGCACGCCGATGCCCGAGGCCGAGTCGAACTGTTCGGCCGCGTCCAGCGCCAGCCCCTGCTGGCGTGCCGCGGCGACGATGGCCGCCGCTAGCGGATGCTCGCTGCCCTGGTCCAGGCTGGCGGCCAGGCGCAGCACCTCTGCCTCGCCCCAGCCGGGCGCGGCCACGGTGCGCTCAAAGCGCGGCCGGCCCTCGGTCAGGGTGCCGGTCTTGTCCACGATCAACGTGTCCACGCGGCACATATGCTCGATGGCGGCCGCATCGCGGAACAGCACGCCCTGCGTGGCGCCGCGCCCCGTGGCCACCATGATGGACATCGGCGTAGCCAGGCCCAGCGCGCAGGGGCAGGCGATGATGAGAACCGCCACAGCGTTGATCAGGCCGTAGACCCACCTGGGCTCGGGCCCGAACAGTCCCCAGCCCAGCAGCGTGAGCACAGACACGCCGACCACGGCCAGTACGAACCAGCCCGCAACGCGGTCGGCCATGCGCTGCATGGGCGCGCGCGACCGCTGGGCCTGCGCCACCAGTTGCACGATCTGCGACAGCATCGTGGCCGCACCCACGAGTTCGGAGCGCATGACCAGCGCCCCGCTGGTGTTGAGCGTGGCGCCGATCAGCTTGTCGCCCGTGCGCTTGCTCACTGGTAGCGGCTCGCCCGTGAGCATGGACTCGTCCACGGCGCTGCTGCCTTCGACGACCACGCCGTCCACCGGCACCTTCTCGCCGGGACGCACGCGCAGCAGGTCGCCCACATGCACGTGGGCCAGCGGCACGTCTTCCTCGCCGCCATCGGCGGCGATGCGGCGCGCGGTCTTTGGTGCCAGGCCCAGCAGCGACTGGATGGCGGCCGAGGTCTGTGATCGCGCCTTGAGCTCCAGCATCTGGCCCAGCAACGTCAGCGAAATGATGACCGCGGCCGCCTCGAAGTACACGCCCACGCGGCCCATGGACTGGAATGAGGCCGGGAACACGCCCGGCGCCACGGTGGCCACCACGCTGTAGAGGAAGGCCGCGCCCGTGCCCAGACTGATCAGAGTCCACATGTTGGGGCTGCGCTGCACCACGGATTGCCAACCGCGCACGAAGAACGGCGCGCCGGCCCACAGCACGATGGGCAGCGTCAGCACCAGCTCTACCCCGCTTTGCGTGGCCATGCCGACCCAACCCAGCCGGTGCCCGGCCATGGCCAGCGTGGTGACGACCATGGTGAGCGGCAGCGTCCACCAGAAGCGGCGCGAGAAGTCGCGCAGTTCGGGGTTGTCATCGGCTGCGTCCAGGCTGGGCAGTACCGGCTCCAGCGCCATGCCGCACTTGGGGCAGTGGCCGGGGCCGCTCTGTCGCACCTGCGGGTGCATGGGGCAGGTATAGACCGTGTCGGCGGTTGGTGGGGCGTGTGGAGCGGCCGATGGCCGGGGCACGTGGGGGCTGTGGTGTAGGTGCTGCCCGTGTGGGGTAGCTGCGGGCGGCGTGCTGTGGGAATGCATGAGGGCTCCTTGGTGCGGCAAGGGGCCGGGCAACTGCCGCCCGGTCCGTGGGGCGTCAGCGCAATGGTTCGATATGGGTGACGACGAATACGCCCTTCACCCGTTCGGCCCGAAAGCGCACCTTGTCGCCGGGCTTGAAGGTGGCCGCCTGTGCCGGGTCGCGCAACGTGAACACCATGGTCATGGGCGGCATGGCAAGGTTCTTGAGCTCGCCGTGGCGCAGCGTGATCTTGCCGCTGCGTGCATCCCAACGCGTGACTTCACCCTCGCTGAGATCCTGCGTGCTGTCGCCGGACGCGGCGGGCGTTTCGGTGTGATGGGCGTCGTGGTCCGAGCCCTGGGCATGTGCCCAGCTGCCGGGCAGGCCCAGCAGTGCCAGAGCGGCCACGGGTGCGAGGGCGATGCGCGGCGCGCGCGCTGGCAGGGTGTGCGATGGCATGGCGTGGCCTTTCATGGTGTGCATCAACGGTAGCTGGTGAATACGCGCGTGGAGACGTCGCTGTTCATCAGGTTCTTGGTGACCAGCAGCACGTCGTACGGGTCCTTGCGGCCGTTGTACTCGGGCCCGTCCATGCCGGGGCTGCCCACCGGCATGCCCGGAACGGTGAGGCCCAGGGCCTTGGGTTTGTCCTTGAGCAGCTTGCGCACGTCGGCGGCGGGCACATGGCCTTCGAGCAGGTAGCCGCCCACCAGCGCGGTGTGGCATGAGCCCAGGCGCGTGGGCAGGCCGAGCTTGGCGCGTACGGCGGCGTTGCCCGTTTCGTGCACGGTGACCGTGAAGCCGTTGGCCTGCATGTGGGTCACCCAATCCTTGCAGCAGCCACAGTTGGGGTCTTTCCAGACCTCCACGGCAGTCTGCGGGGCGGCGGCACGGGCCAGGGCGGGCAGGGCAGCGCCGGCCAAGCCGGCGGCGAGGGCCGTCATCCATTGGCGGCGGGTGGGTTGCGTGATTCGCATGGTGGACTCCTGATGATGCGGATGGTGGTGTTGTTCAGGGCGTGACGGTGAAGGTGCCGCGCATGCCTGCTTCGTAGTGGCCGGGGATCAGGCAGGCGAAGTCGAAGCGGCCGGGCCGGTTGAAGTGCCAGACCAGGTCTTCCTTGGCGCGCGGGGCCACGTGGGCCATGTGGGGTTCGGCGTGCTCCATGTCGGGGTACTGGCGCATCATGGCCGCATGCTGGTCCAGCGTGCCCTGTGTGCCCAGCACCACCTCATGCATGACCTGGCCCTTGTTCTCCACGCGTAGGCGCACGGTCTCGCCTTGCTTGACGGTGAAGTGCGAGGGGGTAAAGCGCATGTCGTCTGTCATGCGCAAGGTAATGGTGCGCTTTGCGCCCTTGGCCTCTCCCGCAATCCCCCATTCCTGCTGCTGGGGTGCGACGGCAGGGTGGCTGTTGTGCATGTTCTCATGGCCAAAACTGGCTGTAGCGCCCGCCAGTAAAGCGCAAGCAGCTATGAATTTGATAGATTTCATGGGTTTCTCCGAGAGTTCAATGGTGTTCGTGGCTGGCGCCCGGTTTGCGCACGCTGGGGGCGCCGGGGGCCCGGCCGGGCGGGGTCTGCCGCGGGGCTGTGGCGTCCAAGGGCGCACCGGCCCATTCGTGCGCCACCGTGCCCGCCGGGTGCTGGTACCAGCCCGGGTCGCGCCAGTCCTGGGCGGCCAGGCCCTGGCGGACCTTCAAGGTCGTGAACATGCCGCCCATCTCCAGCGGGCCGAAGGGGCCGGTGCCGGTCATCATGGGATAGGTGTTGTCGGGCAGCGGCATTTCCATCGCGCCCATGTCGGCCATGCCGCGCTCGCCCATGACCATGTAGTCGGGAATGATCTTCTGGATCTTCCCGACCAGGCCGCGATGGTCCACGCCGATCATGGTGGGCACGCCGTGGCCCATGGCGCCCATGGTGTGGTGGCTCTTGTGGCAATGCAGCGCCCAGTCGCCGGGCTCGTCGGCGATGAACTCCAGCTGCCGCATCTGGCCCACGGCCACGTCGGTGGTCACCTCGGGCCAGCGCGCGGCCTTCGGGGTCGGCCCGCCGTCGGTGCCCGTGATCTCGAACTCATGCCCATGGATGTGGATGGGGTGGTTGGTCATGGTCAGGTTGCCCACGCGAATGCGCACGCGGTCGCCCTGTCGTGCCACCAGCGGGTCGATGGCGGGGAACACCCGGCTGTTGAAGGTCCAGATGTTGAAGTCGGTCATGGTGTTGACCTTGGGCGTGAGGCTGCCCGGCTCCACGTCGTAGGCGCTGAGCAGGAAGGCGTAGTCGCGTTGCACCTCAGCGATCAGGGGGTGGCGCGCCTTCGGGTGCGTGATCCACAGGCCCATCATGCCCATGGCCAGCTGCACCATTTCGTCCGCATGCGGGTGGTACATGAAGGTGCCGGGGCGGCGCGCCGTGAACTCGTACACAAAGGTCTTGCCCGCGGGGATGTGCGGCTGGGTAAGCCCGGCCACGCCGTCCATGCCGCTCGGCAAGCGCTGGCCGTGCCAGTGCACGCTGGTGTGCTCGGGCAGGCGGTTGGTGACGAAGATGCGCACGCGGTCGCCTTCCACCACCTCGATGGTCGGGCCCGGGCTCTGGCCGTTGTAGCCCCACATGTTGACCATGAAGCCGGGCGCCACCTCGCGCACTACCGGCTCGGCCACCAGGTGGAATTCCTTGACGCCGGCGTTCATGCGCCATGGCAGCGTCCAGCCGTTGAGCGTGACCACGGGCTGGTAGGGCCGGCCGCTGGACGGGGTTAGCGGCGCGGCCGTGTCGGCAGAGGATTGCGAGGGCGCCTCGGGCAGCGCGGCCAAGGCCACGCGGCTCACCGATGCGGCGGAGGCTGCGACCACGGCCGTGGCGGCGCCGGAGAAGAAATGGCGGCGCTGCATGTCAGTGGCCTTCCGAAGGGGCGTTGGGGGTGGTGGGAGCGGACGGCAGGCCGGTGGGCGCGCCGGGCGATGTGCCCGTGAGAGCCAGTTGCAGGTCGGTCTGGGCGAGCCAGAAGTCGCGCTGCGCCTCGGTGGCGGCAGCCACGGCCTGGCTGGCGCGGCGCGCCTCGGCCAGCAGCTCCCACACGCTGATGAACATGCCGTTGTAGCGCAGCACGGCCTCGTCCTGCATGAAGCGCGCCAGCGGCAAAACCTCGGCCTGCTGCTGGTGCGCCAGGTCCCAGGCGGTGCGGTAGCGCAGCCAGTGGCTGCGTGCCTCGCTGCGCGCGCGGATGGCGGCATCCTGCAGTTGTGCGGCGCTGTGCTGCAGCTCGGCCCGCGCGCGGCCCGTGGCGGCGCCGCCCCAGTCGAACAGCGGCAGAGGCAGCTCTACCTCCCAGCCGCGTGTGGTCTCGCGGTGGCCGGAGGCGCGCTCGGTGGCAGTGTTGCGGCTGTAGCTCAGGCCGATGTCGCCGAACACGGATCCAACACCGGCCCAGCCGCTGCGGTCGGCGGTGGTGTCCAGGTCGCGGCGCAGTGCGCGCAGGTCCAGCCGCTCGCGCAGGGCCGTGGCTTCGGCGTCGTCGCCGCTGCGCAGTGCATCCGCCGCGGGCAAGGCGGGTAGCGCATCGGGCAGCGTGAAGTCGGCCTGCGCGCCCCACAGCCCCATCAGCCGCGCCAGTTGCTCGCGCTCCAGCGCGGCATTCAGCCGCGCGCGGGCCAGCTGTGCTGCCGCGTCCTGTGTGATGGCGATTTCGCGTGCCTGCTGCAGCCGGCTGAAGTTGCCCACGCGCGCCATGCGCCGCGCCAGCTCGCCGCCGGCCTCGGCCGCCTCGTGCATGCGTTCGCGCGCGGCCAGCACCTGCCGGGCGGCCACGGCGCGCAGCCAGGCGCGGCGTGTGTCCGCGGCCAGGCGCAGCACGTCCTGTGCGGCGGCCAGCGTGGCCTGCTCCATCTGCCAGCCTTGCCAACGCGTGCGCCAGGGCAGGGTGATCACGTTGACCAGGCTGAAGCCGAGCTGGCGCTCGATCTCGCGCTCATGCCCGCTGGTGAATCGCCCCAGCGTCAGCGTGGGGTTGAACAGGGTCAGCGCCTGTGCGCGCTGCGCATCCTGCGCGGCCAGATTGGCCAGGCGGGCCTGCAGCGCGGGGCTGTTCAAGAGCGCCACGCGCACGGCAGTGTCCGCATCCACGGGAAGGCGCAGCCATTCGGTGATCTGGGCCTGCGCGTCCCCGCGGCTTTGCGCATCGGGCGCGGGCAGTTGCGCGCCGTCGGGCAGGCGGGGCCGGACATGGCTTTGCACGTCGCCGCGCAGCCCATCGGGGGCGACGCTGGCGCAGCCGGCCAACACCAGTGCAGCGGCCAGCGCAGCCAGGGCGAGCGGAGGGCGCCTCATGGCCGGCCTCCGTGGTGGTGTTTCGGGGTGGGCATGGCATGGCTGGGCGGCGCGGCGCGTGCCTGCTCGGCTTCCCAACGCACGATGTCGGAGTGGCCACCGGGAAAGGCGCCCACGGCGGTGTTGGCGGCCTTCCAGCCGATGTCGGCCTCAGCCACGTCGCCGCTGGGGAGCAGGGGCTGGTGGTGCAAGGGCAGACTGGGGGCCTGTGCCGAGTCGGCGGTGGCGGTCTGCGATGGGGCGGCAGGAACATTGTCAACCTGCGCCCAGGTCGGCGGTGCGATGCCGGCCAGGGCCGCCAGGGCCATCATGGCCGCAGGGCTGGTGGGGTGCGCGAAGCGCATGGGAGTCTCCCGTCAAACATGACACAACCGCGTCCGCGACGCTCGGCTGCGGCCCCGTCGGGGGACATGCCGCCGATTGCGGACGCACTTCGGGCGTCAGTGCTCAGGAGATGGGTGGCTTGATGGCTTGCGCAGCCGTGGCGCTGGCAAAGGGGGTGCCATGGTGCGGTTGCAACGTGCTGTCGTGCCGTCCATGGAAGGCGGGCGCCCAGACCGGCGCGTAGAAGGCCGAATGGCAGGCGCCGCAGGCCGAACAGCCGGCTGGGTGTTCCGCGTGGACCGCCCCGCCGGNTCGCAGCAGTGCGGCTGTGCTGATGCGCTGGCATGGTCGCCGTCATGACCACCGTGGTCGTGCGTGTCGCTTGCCATAGCGTGGTGGGTAGCAGCTGCCGCGATGGTGGGCTGCGCGGGCGTGGTCGGTGCAACGCCCATGGCCATGGCGTCGCCCAGCAGGCCCCGCAGGACCAGCAGCAGACCCAGGATCATGGCAACGGCGTGGCGCATGCAGCGAATGATACCGGCGCGGTGCAGGAAGTTCCCGCCAGAGCGAGCGCCCGGCGATGGTCCGGCCGCGTGCCGTCAGACCGCCATGTAGCGCCCTGGCCGGTGGTTCATGGCCAGCACCAGGTTGAGCGCCACGGCGCCGATGACCGACCACAGCACGCGCAGCGGCTCCACTGTGACCAGCGCCGCCAGCACGATGCAGCAGTCCACGGCCATCTGCACCTTGCCGGCGCGCCAGCCGAAGCGGTCCTGCAGGTACAGCGCCATGATGCCCACGCCCCCCAGGCTGCAGCGGTGGCGAAACAGCACCAAAAAGCCCATACCCATGATCAGCCCGCCGGTGATGGCCGCATACAGCGGCTGCAGTTCGCTGATCTGCAGGAACTGCGACTGCAGCTCCGACAGCACCGACAGCAGCGCCACGGCCGCGAAGGTCTTGAGCGTGAAGGCCAGGCCCAGCTTGCGCAGCGCCAGCCAGTAGAACGGCAGGTTGAGCGCGAAGAACAGCTTGCCGAAGCCGATGCCCGTGGCGTAGTGCAGCACGAAGGCCAGCCCCGCCATGCCGCCGGTGAGCAGCCCGGCGCTGGCGAGGAAGGCCACGCCCACGGAGATCAGCGTCACGCCGACGCCAATCGCCACGGCGTCTTCGGTGCGGGTGTGCGGGACCATGGCGGGAGCGGCGTTGGCGGTGGTGGTGGACATGGGCGGGATCGGCAGTCGCCGTGGTGACCGGCGGGGGCGCGATTGCACCACGGCATCGGTCGTTGTGTCTTGCGCTGGGTCAAATTCCCGTGTCTGGGTGGTGTGATGCTCCTAAAAGGTGAGCTGTTTGCGCTTGTCAGGCGGGCGCTAGAGGTCGATTTGACTCATCTCTGACGCACCCGGCGTGCCGGGGGGCTGGGTGGCCTGCATGGCTTCGGTGATGCATGCGCGCACGGCCACGCTGGGCACCATGGGCCGCAGCGCGGGCACGCTGGCACGGCCGATGTTGCCCTGCGGCAGCCGGCGCACCAGGTGGCCCACCAGCGTGAGGCCCAGCCGCGCCCATTGGCCCCGAGCCTCCGGCGCGTCGCCCAACTGGCGCGCAAAGCGCAGCATCTGCCAGTGCGCGCGCCAGTGCAGGCCCAGGCGGTTCTGGCCCACCACATGGGCGGCCTCCAGGTAGCGCCAACGCTGTTCGGTGGGCGCATCCACGCTGGTGCGCCAGCGCTGCAGCAGGTAGTCGTAGGCGGCGCGCTGGCGGCTTTGTGGTGATTGGGTCATGGTCATGCGGCCTCCTTCGCCGCGATAGAGGCACCGCGGCGCAGGCGCAGCCCGTTGGCCACCACCAGCAGGCTCACGCCCATGTCGGCTGCCACGGCCATCCACATGCTGGCCATGCCCAGCAGCGCCAGGGTGAAGAACGCGGCCTTGATGCCCAGCGCCAGGGTGATGTTCTGCCACAGCACGGCGTGTGCGCGGCGTGCCAGCCGCACGGTGTCGGGAATGCGGCGCAGGTCGTCGTTCATGAGCACCACGTTGGCCGTCTCCATGGCCATGCCGGTGCTGTGTGCGCCGCCCATGGCGAAGCCCACGTCGGCCTGGGCCAGCGCGGGCGCATCGTTGATGCCGTCGCCCGCCATGGCGGTGGGGCCGCGGGTGCGCTGCAGCGCGGCCAGCGCATCCAGCTTGCCCTGCGGCAGCAGGCCACCGAGCACGTCCTGTGTGTCGCGGATACCCGCCTCTGCCGCAATGGCCTGGGCAGTGGCCGGGTTGTCGCCGCTCAGCACGACAGGATGCAGACCCAGCGCGCGCAGCTGGTCGATGGCCTGGCGCGCCTGGGCACGCAACGGGTCGGCCACGGCGAACAGTGCGCGCACGGCGTGCGTGTCGGCCAGCAGGGTGACGGTGCGGCCCTGGCGCTCATGCTGCGCCAGGGCGTTCTCGAGCGCGGCGTCGGCCAGGCCCTGTTCGCGCATCAGGCGCAGGTTGCCCAGCAGCCAGCGCTGTCCGCCAATGTCGGCCTGCACGCCGCGGCCGGGGAGGGCTTGCAGGTGTTGCACGCCATTGTGGGTGGCCGCAGGCAGGCCGGCTGCGATGGCGCGTGAGACGGGGTGCTCGGAGCGGCTGGCCAGTTGCCAGGCCACGGCGGCGGCGGCGTCGGCATCGGCGCCGCTCACCGTCTGCCACTGCACCAGCGCGGGGCTGCCGGTGGTCAGCGTGCCGGTCTTGTCCAGAGCCACCACGCGCAGGCTGCGCGCGGCCTCCAGCGCGCTACCGCCCTTGATGAGGATGCCGCGCCGCGCCGCTGCGGTGAGTGCGCTGACCACCGTGACCGGGGTGGAGATGACCAGTGCGCAGGGGCAGGCGATGACCAGCAGCGCCAGCGCCTGGTAGATCGATTGCGCCCAGGTCCATTTCATCAGCGGCGGCGCCAGCAACGCCAGTAGCACGGCCAGCGCGAACACGACGGGCGTGTAGATGGCGGCAAAGCGGTCCACGAAGCGCTGGATGGGGGCCTTGCTGGCCTGTGCCTGCTCCACCGCGCGCACGATGCGCGCCAGCAGCGTGTCGCCCGGCGGGGTGCTGACTTGCATCAGCAGTTCGCCCTGCTGGTTCACGCTGCCGGCGTACAGCGGATCGCCCGGGGCCTTGTCTGCCAGCTGGCTTTCGCCGGTGATGGGGGCCTGGTTCACGCTGCTGCTGCCCTGGACGATGGTCCCGTCCAGCGGTACGTGTGCGCCCGGGGCGATGCGCACGGTGGCACCCAGCGGCACCTCGTTCACGGGCAAGCGCTGGCTGGTGCCATTGGGCTGCAGCACGTCAGCGGTGGCGGGCGCCAGTTGCAGCAGATTGCGAATGGCGTGACGCGCGCGATCCATGGCGCCGTCCTCGATGCGCTCGGCGGCCACGTACAGCGCCATGACCATCGCCGCCTCCGGCCACTGGCCGATGAGGAAGGCGCCGGTGACGGCCACGGCCATCAGGGCATGGATGCCCAGGCGCAGGCGCGCCAGATCCTGCAGGCCCACGCGGTACACGCCCAGGCCCGACAGCGCGATCGCCACCAGGGCCAGAGCCATGCCTGCGTAGTCCTGTTGCAGCCAGTGCGCCACCTCGGCGCTGGCGGCCAGGGCCAGCGCCGCGGCGATGCGCGGCCAGCCGGGCAGCGTGCCGTGGTCGGGACCATCGCCCGCCGGTGCGCTGCAGGCGCAGCCGCTGCACGCGCTGGCGGCAATGGGGGCGGGCAGGGGCGCCGTGACCGGGTCTTGGGAAGGGGAGTAGGAACGGGATTGGAGGTTGTGGCTCATGCCATGATTGGAAACCTTGAAGCCACTCGAAGGTCAAGCCATGTTGCGACAAAGCCCCCGCCACCGCATTGGTGATGCCGCCCGGCTCTCGGGCGTGCCGCCGGCCAATATCCGCTACTACGAGAAAGAAGGCCTGCTGCCCGCGCAGACCCGTGCGGACAACCGCTACCGCCTCTATAGCGACGAGGAGGTGCACCACCTGCGCTTCGTGCGGCTGTGCCGCGCCATGGACATGTCGCTGCAAGAGGTGCGCGGCCTGCTGGCATTGGACGCCTGCAGTACCGCCGACGGCCATGCCGCCTGCGTCACGCTGGACGAGCACCTGGCGCACGTGCGCACGCGCATGGCCGAGCTGGCGACGCTGGAGCAGGAACTGCTGTCGCTGCGCAGCCGTTGCGACGGCACGGGAGGGCAGTGCCACGTGATCGAGGCGTTGCATGCACGCGCCGATGCCGATCCCGTGCCGCCCGCAGGGCCGGCGACCCGCAGGCATGTATGAGGCCCATGGCACAGGTTGCTATGGTGTTAATAGCTGCTAGCGCTTGCTGCATAAGCGCTAGCGGCTAATTTGTTACTTATCGAATGCAGCCTTCGCCTATGATCCGCGCATGAACGCCAGCCTGCACCCTTCCATCGTGCCCCGGCGCCTGTGGGCCCAGGCGCGGCGTTGGGCCGTGGCGTGGTGGCGCATCATCTACCTGGGCGCCGTGGTCATGGTGCTGATGCTCTCGCCGTCCAGCTACGGCCGCGCCACGCGCTGGCGGCTGGCGCGCCACATGTACCAGGACACCGCGCCCATCCTGCTGGGCTTCACGGTGCTGGCGGCGCTCATCAGTCTGGTCATCACGCGCATCGTGGTCGTCACGGCGCTCAGCTACGGCCTGTCGCGCTATGCGCTGGAGATGGTGATCCGCGTGCTGGTGCTGGAGCTGATTCCGCTGACCGCCGCGCTGTTCGTGGCGATGCGCGCCACCATCCCCAACGGCACGCAGCTGGCGCTGATGCGCCAGTCGGGCCACCTTCAGGCCTTGCGCCAGCGCGGCGCCGACCCCGTGCGCATGGAGCTGCTGCCGCGCGTGGTGGCCGGCGTGTACGCCAGCATCACGCTGGCGGCGCTGTCGTGCGTGGTGGCGCTGGTCATGGCCTACCTGGGCGTGTACGGGCTCAACACGGCGGGGCTGCCGGTGTACACGCGCATGTTTGGCCAGGTGTTCGCGCCGCAGATCACGCTGGTGTTCGTGCTCAAGACCGTGTTCTTCAGCCTGGCCGTGGCGCTGATTCCCATGGCTTCGGGGCTCTACGAGAGCGGCGACGCACGCCAGGCCCAGCAGCCCGACTCGGAGCTGGGCGGGCTGGCACGCATGTTCGCCGTGCTGCTGCTCATCGAGGTGATCTCGCTCATGGGCAATTACTACTGACATTACCGACGTCACCGACCTTGCCGACACTACCCACGCCATTGATTTTCCCGGCACTCATGCAATGACCGACCCGCAAAGTCCCAACCCACCGCTGTCCCAGCCGCCCTTGGCCGAGTTGCCGCCGCCCGTGGCCCATCTGGAGCGCAAGACCGTGGCGCTGCTGCTGTTCACACTGCTGCTGATCGTGGGCGCCGGCCTGTACCTGTTGTATGCGCGCGGCGCCTTCGAGCCCACGCAGCGCCTGGTGCTCACTGCAGACGACTCCGAAGGCGTGGCAGTGGGCATGGACATGACGTTCTCGGGCTTTCCTATCGGCCGGGTGCGCCGCATCGAGCTGGCGCGGGACGGCAATGTGCGCATCCTCATCGACGTGGCCCGGCGCGACGCGCACTGGCTGCGCACGTCCAGCGTGTTCACCCTGGTGCGCGGGCTGGTGGGCGGCACCACCATCAAGGCCTACAGCGGCATCCTGACCGACCCGCCGCTGGCCGACGGCGCCGAGCGCCCGGTGCTGCGCGGCGACGCCACGGCGGAGATTCCGCAGCTCATGGCATCGGCGCGCCAGCTGCTGGACAACCTCAATGCCATGACCGGCGCCGACTCCGCCCTGGGCGGCGCCCTGGTCCAGGTGCGCACGCTGACTGAGCGGCTCAACGCGCCCGGCGGCGCCCTGGGCGTGCTGATGGGCAACGAGGCGGATGCCAAAAAGATACTGACCACGCTGGAGCGCACCAACCAGTTGCTCGCCCGCATCGACGGCATGGCGGCCAAGGCGGACAGGCAGGTCTTTGGCGCGCCGGGCGAAGCCGGCCTGGTGCCCGAGGTGCGCGCCGCCGTGGTGCAGCTCAATGCCCTGCTGGCCGACGCACGCCAGAGTTTGACCAAGGTGGACGCCGTGCTGGCCGAGGCCCAGGCCGTGGGCGCCAACGCCCGCGAGGCCACCACCGACCTGGGCGCGCTGCGCGCCGAGGTCGAGAGCAGTCTGCGCAAGGTGGACAGTCTGGTCAACGAGATCAACCGCAAATGGCCCTTTGCCCGCGACACGGAGCTGAAACTGCCATGACCGTCATCACTGCCATGCGGCGCGTCCCCGCCTTGATCCCGGCTTTTCGCTGCCGCGCAGCGATTGCGCAGGCCCTGCTGCTGGCCGCGCTGCTGCCCGCCTGCACCAGCCAACCGCCGGTGCCCGACTGGCAGATGAACGCCCACAGCGCGGCCGGGCGGGCGACCGAGGCTTATCTATCCGGCAACACCCGCGTGGCTGAACAGGAATGGACCCGCGCACGCGCCGAGGTGGCACGCACCGGCCGCCCCGAACTGCTGTCGCGCCTGGAGCTGATGCGCTGCGCCGCCCAGGTGGCCAGCGTGCAATTGCAGCCCTGCGCCGCGTTCGAGCCGCTGCGCGCCGATGCGGCGGCGCCCGAACAAGCCTATGCCGACTACCTGGCCGGTCGCGCCACGCCCGCGCAGGCCGCGCTGCTGCCCGATGCGCAGCGCGCCGCAACTGCCAGTGTGCAGGCTATCGCAGCCATTGCCGACCCGCTGGCCCGTCTGGTGGCTGCCGGCGCTGCATACCAGGCCGGCCGCGCCACGCCCGAGGTGATGGTGCTGGCCACCGACACCGCCTCCGCCCAGGGCTGGCGCCGCCCGCTGCTGGCCTGGCTGCTGCTGCGCGCCGAGCGCGCCGCGCAGGCGGGCGATGCGCCCCTGGAGGCCGCGCTGCGCCGGCGCATTGCCCTGGTGGAAAGCGCCGGGGCGCCTGCGGAAAATCGCCGGTGAACATCGCCCTCGGCGCTGCGGCTGCATCCGGCCCTGGTGCGGACCTGGCGCGGTTGCAGTCGTGGTGCTGGTGTCAGTCAAACAGGCCCGCCGGCACCAGCTGATCCAGTTGGCTGTGCACCAGCGAGTCAGCCACCTGGGCCGTTTGGTGCGGCACCAGGGTCGTTACGCTGGCCGCAACGGCCAGCAGCACGGTGATCGCAAAAGCTGCGGATGCGTGTGATCCGGGGCGCAGGCGGCGTTTCATGGCAGTGACCTCCGGTATGGTGAAAAAATCGGTAAGGTGAAGGCGCTAAAGCCAGGCCCCATTTAACTGCCAAAGCTGAGCCCCGTGTGTCAGACCGGGCGTACAAAAAGGCCGTTTGTCGATGCCTGCAAACACAATTACTTCTGCAAGCAAGTAGTCAGGCTTGCTGGCTGGGGGCCCACCCCTGCATCACCCTGGTGGCAGAAGGCTGGCAAGGGCGCCGGCCGTCAGCGTGTGGCCCTGCGGCCAGCGGTCGGCCGCTTCGCCGTGCTGCCAGCAGGCGTGGGCGGCGGCGTCAAAGGCCATGTCCGCAGCTGCAAAGGCGCTGCCGGGGGCATTGGCGCCGTCCGGGCGGTGGGTTGCGGCGGCAGCCAGCCGCGCGCCCACCAGCCCGGCCAGCACATCGCCCGTGCCGCCCGTGGCCAGCAGTGCGTTGCCCGTGGGGTTGATGACGGCAGCGCGCCCCGGCGCGGCGATCACGCTGCCCGAGCCCTTGAGCAGCACCGCGCAGCCGTAGCGGTCAGCCAGCGCATGGGCGGCTGCCAGGCGGTCGGCCTGCACGCTGGCGGTGGGGGTGTCCAGCAGCCGCGCGGCCTCCAGCGGGTGCGGCGTGAGCACGGTGGCGCGGTCGGGCTGTCCGCCGCGTGCGCGCAGCAGCGCTTGCAGTGCAGGGTTGGCGGCGATGGCGTTCAGCGCGTCGGCATCCAGCACCAGGCGCGGCGCCTGCTGCAGCACTTGCTCCAGCACGGCGGCCACGGCTGCGCCGCCGCCGCAGCCGCAGACCACCGTGGTGTGCTGCAGCGCCAGCGCGTCAAAGCGGCGCAGCATCAGCTCGGGGCGGTGTGGCGTGGATGTGAGCGTGCCTGCGTCCAGCAGCGCCACCAGCACGCGCCCGGCGCCGCCGTGCAGGGCCGCGCTGGCGGCCAGCAGCGCCGCGCCCGTCATGCCCATGCCGCGTGCGGCCAGCCCTTCACCGCCGACGATGGCCACATCGCCAAAGCTGCCTTTGTGGCTGGCATGCGCGCGTGCAGCCACGGCGGGCGGCCCGGCCAGCCAGGCGCAGGGTAATTCGGCTGTCGCAGGCACGCCCAGGTCGTCAAACCACACGCTGCCCGCCGCATCGCGCCCGTGGCCGGTGAACAGCCCCGGTTTGAGCGTGAGCAGCGCCAGCGTGTGGCGCGGGGCTGCCGGGGTGGCCGTCGTGGCGGGCGCCAGCCCGGGGGCGTATTGGCCGGTCTCTGCGATCAGTCCCGAGGGCAGGTCCACGCACAGCGTGGGCGCTGCGCTGGCGCGCATGTGGGTCAGCCATTGCAGCAGGCGTGCGCCGGGCGTGCGCGGGGTGTGCGTTGACGCGGGTGCGGCAGCGCGCAGGCCGATGCCCAGCAGGGCGTCCACGCACAGATCCTGCGGGCCCAGCGGCGGTGGCTCGGCGGCAAAGGGCACGCCGGCGTCGTGCGCGCGCTGCCAGGACTGGCGGGCGTCGGCGGGTGCGGTGTCGGGCGTGCCCAGCCAGGTCACCACGACCGGGTGGCCGCTGCGGTGCAGCAGCATGGCGGCCTCCAGCCCGTCGCCGCCGTTGTTGCCGCTGCCGCAGGCGATCCAGATGGTGCGCGCATGCGGGGCTAGCGCCAGCGCCAGGCGCGCGGTGGCCTGCCCGGCGCGCTGCATCAGGGTGTGTGGCGCCAGGGCCGCGGCGGCCGCGGATTCGATGCGACGCGTGGCCGCGGTGTCAAACAGGGCGTGAGGCTGGTCAGGTGCGATGCGCTGCATGCGCTGCATTGTGGCGCCAGGCCGCCGGGGTCAAAAGCGCTGCGGCGCAAAGGGTTGCAGGTCAATGGCGGGTGTGCGCTGGGCGATCAGGTCGGCCAGGGCGCGCGCGCTGCCGCAGGCCTGGGCCCAGCCGCAGGCGCCGTGTCCGGCGTTGAGCCACAGCCCCGAAATGCCGCTGGCGCCGATGGCGGGCGCGCCGTCGGGCAGCGTGGGGCGTGCGCCGCGCCAGACCTGCACCTGGGGTGACGAGGTGAGCGCGCCGCCCGGAAACCACCCCGACAGCGCCAGGTACAGCGTCTGCAGCGTGGGCGCATGGTGCGCGTGGTGGGAACTGGCGCCGCGGCCGATCTCGGCGCCGCCGGACGCGCGCACGCGCTGGCCCTGGCGGGTGATGGTGATGCGGTGCACCGGGTCGATCACGGTGCCCTGCGGCGCATGGGTGTCTTCACGCACGGGCGCGCTGACGGTGTAGCCGTGCACGCCCGCCATGGGCAGGCGCAGCCCCACCGGGCGCAGCAGGGCTGCGCTGGCCAGACCGGCGCACAGCACCACGGCATCAAAGTGCCGGGGTGCGTCTTCGCCCTCGATGCGCAGGCTCGCCGAGCGGGCGGACAGCGAGTGCACCCGTGTGCTGAACAGGAACCGCGCCCCTTGGCTCTGGGCAGCCTGGCGCAGCGCGTGCACAAACAGGCGGCAATTGCCGGCCTCGCCATCGGGCGCGTGCAGGGCGCCGGCCAGCGGCACGTCGGCGGCCAGCCCGGGCTCGATCAGGCGGGCGGTGGCGGCGTCCACTTCGCTCAGGGCGACGCCCGCATCGCGCAGCACCTGCAGCGCAGGTTGCACACGCTGCAGATCCTGCGGCCGGCGCAGCAGCACCAGGGTGCCGCGGCTGGTTTCCAGGTCTGCTTCAAACCGCTGCGCCAGCGCGCGCGTGCGCTCCAGGCTGTAGCTGCCCAGGCGCTGCAGCGCGCCAAGGCGTGCCTGCGCATCCGGCCCGCGCGCGGCCCGCGACCAGCGCCAGAGCCAACCCAGGCCGGTCATGCCTGCGCCGCTGGTCAGGCGCGGCGTGGCGTTTGTGCCTCGGATTTGGCGGCGCAGCGGCCCGCCGATGCCCGGCGCAGCCCAGGGCACGAGAAGCGATGGTGCCAGCATGCCCGCGCTGCCAAAGCTGGCTTCTTCAGCAGCAGCGGCGCGCTGCTCGAAAACGGTGACTTGGTGGCCGTCGGCGGCCAGTTCATAAGCTGTGGCCGCGCCGACAATGCCGGCGCCCACGATTGCGATCTGCATGAGTTTGAGTGAAAAGTGCGTCTAACCCAGAAAGGATAAGCGCTGGCAGCTACTATTTTTGTAGTTCCTTCTCGATCAGCAGACTGATGTTGAGCACCGCGTCGTCGCGCAGCGCGCCATGCCACACCATCAGGCCCACCGGCAGCTCGCCCGCCTGGTGGCAGGGCAGCGACAGGCCGCAGCCGTCCAGCATGTTGACCACGCCGGTGTTGCGCAGCAGCAGACCGTTGACGCGAAAAAATTCGGCATCGCGCTCGTTGCCAGGCGCCACCGACGCGATGGTGGGCGCCACGATGGGCACCGTGGGCGACAGCAGGGCGTCAAAGCCCGCTGTGGCCGCCCGCATGCGCTCAATCCATGCGCGGCGCGCCTGCAGCAGGTCGATGTAGTCGGCGGCGGACATGCTGGCGCCGCGCTCGATGCGGCTTTTGACGCGCGGGTCGTAGCCGCTGCCGCTTCGCTGCAGCAGCGTCCGGTGCCAGGCGTAGCTCTCGGCGGCGGAAAAACCGCCTGTGGCATTCACCTCGGCCAGCTGCGCAGTCTCGGGCAGGGCGATCTCGGTGATGTGCGCGCCCGCGCGGCGCAACTGGGTCAGCGTGCGCTCGAATGCCGCAGCGACGGTGTCATCCAACCCGTCAAGAAACAGCGTGGAGGGCACGGCCAGCCGCCATGCAGACAACGGCGCAGGGCTGCGCGTGATGCGCCGCGCGGCCAGGATTTCGTGCGCCACGATGGCGTCGCGCACCGTGCGGGTCAGCGCACAGGCGGTGTCCAGCGTGGTGGACAGCGGCACCGTGCCTGTCGTGGGCACCAGGCACGCGGTGCTTTTGAAACCCACGATGCCATTGAGCGCGGCCGGTATGCGGATGGAGCCACCGGTGTCCGAGCCCAGCCCGATGAAGGCCGCGCCCGTGGCCACCGACACCCCCGCGCCCGACGAGGAACCGCCGCACACGCGCGCCGGGCCGGGCAGGGCGCCGTGGCGTGTGTCGTAGGCTGCTGGCGTGCCGAAATGGGGGTTCACACCCACGCCCGAGAAGGCGAACTCGACCATATGGGTGCGCCCGATGATCGCCGCCCCTGCGCGGCGCAGGCGCGCCACGGCCGGGCTGTCAGCCTGCGCGGGTGGTGCGTCCGCCAGCACGGCGGAGCCCGCGGCAGTCGTCATGCCCTGGACGTCAAACAGATCCTTGACCGATACGGCAAGTCCGGCCAGCGGCCGTTGCTCCACGCCCGCGGCGGTGGCCGCTGCGCGGGCTGCGGGGTAGCAGGTCTGGCGAAAAACATGGGCGCAGACGGGGGACTCGGCCGCGGCGATGCAGCGCTCCAGTACGTCAAGCGCACTGACACGCTCGCCAGTGATCTGGCTGCGGACAGATATAAGGTCGGGATGCATGGGCATGTGCTAAACTCTTTCGGCTTTGCTGGTATCTGGGCCGCTGTGGATGCGTAATCAACGCAGGCGCGGCGCGCAGTAATCGGTGAGGCTAATCGCAAACCAGCCCCCACAAGGTGTTGCGGCCCGCACAACACAGTTGAACAGCAGTGATTCAAATGCCAGGCATATTGCCGGCGCGCACTTGCTGGCTCTGGCGGATCGTGATTATTGGCGCTGGATTTTAGACCCAACCTTCGGAGAAACTTCATGTCCGTCACCATGCGCGAAATGCTGGAAGCCGGTGTCCACTTTGGTCACCAGACACGCTTCTGGAACCCCAAGATGGCCCCCTACATCTTTGGCCATCGCAACAAGATTCACATCATCAACCTGGAAAAATCGCTGCCGATGTTCCAGGAGGCGCAGAAGTTCGCCAAGCAGCTGGCGGCCAATCGCGGCACCATTCTGATGGTCGGCACCAAGCGCCAGGCCCGCGAGCTGGTGTCCGAGCAGGCGCAGCGCGCTGGCGTGCCCTTCGTGGACCAGCGTTGGCTGGGCGGCATGCTGACCAACTTCAAGACCGTCAAGACATCCATCAAGCGCCTGAAGGACATGAAGGCCCAGCAGGAAGCCGGCCTCGAAAGCATGAGCAAGAAAGAGCAGCTCATGTTTGCCCGCGAGCTGGAAAAGCTGGAAAAGGATATCGGCGGCATCCAGGACATGACGGCCCTGCCTGACGCCATCTTTGTGATCGACGTGGGCTACCACAAGATTGCAGTGGCTGAGGCCAAGAAGCTGGGCATTCCGCTGATCGGCGTGGTGGATTCCAACCACTCGCCCGAAGGCATCGACTACGTGATTCCTGGCAATGACGACTCTGCCAAGGCCGTGGCTCTGTATGCTCGCGGCATTGCCGACGCCATCCTGGAAGGCCGCGCCAACGCCGTGAACGACGTTGTGAAGGCTGTTGCCGGCGAAGGCTCCGACGAATTCGTGGAAGTGGACGAAAACGCCGCCTGATAACGGGCTGCGCGATGCGTCGCAAAAAAGCGGGGCCCCTGGTGAGCCCCCTTTTTTTTAGCTTTTGATCCTGCAAGAACTGAACCCGAGAACTGGAGAAACACGATGGCTGCAATTACCGCAAGCATGGTCGCAGAACTGCGCGCCAAGACCGACGCCCCCATGATGGAGTGCAAGAAAGCCCTGACCGAAGCCGAGGGCGACATGGCCAAGGCCGAAGAACTGCTGCGCGTCAAGCTGGGTACCAAGGCTGGCAAGGCCGCTTCCCGCGTAACGGCCGAAGGCGTGGTGGCGTCCTTCATCAACGGCACCGTGGGTGCGCTGATCGAGGTGAACAGCGAGACCGACTTCGTGTCCAAGAACGACAGCTTCATCGCCATGGCCAATGCCGCCGCCAAGCTGATCGCCGAGCACAACCCCGCGGACTTGCAAGCCCTGGGCCAACTGGCTTACGAACAGGATGGTTTCGGTCCCACGCTGGAAGACGTGCGCAAGGGCTTGATCGGCAAGATCGGCGAGAACATGTCGTTCCGCCGTTTCAAGCGCTTTGACGGCTCCAACCTGGCTGCATACCTGCACGGCTCGCGCATCGGCGTGGTCGTCGAGTTCGACGGTGACGCAGCGGCTGCCAAGGATGTGGCCATGCACGTCGCTGCCATGAAGCCCGTGTCCCTGACCAGCGCCGACGTGCCTGCCGAGCTGATCGCCAAGGAGCGTGCTGTGGCCGAGGGCAAGGCCGAAGAAGCCAACAAAGAGCTGGTGGCTGCCGGCAAGCCCGCGCAGAGCGCGGAAATCACCGCCAAGCGCATCGACGGCGCGGTGCAAAAGTACCTCAAGGAAGTCTCGCTGGCCGACCAGGTCTTTGTGAAGGCTGCTGACGGCAAGCAGACCGTGGCCCAGATGCTCAAGGCTGCGAACACCAATGTGAAGGGCTTTACCCTGTACGTGGTGGGCGAAGGCATCGAGAAGAAGGTGGACGACTTCGCCGCCGAAGTGGCCGCACAGGTCGCAGCCGCCAAGTCTGCCGCCTGATAGCGTCCGCCCTTCGCCTCGTCCGCCCCATCCTGCCCAGCCTTACGGAGAATTGCCCATGACCCCCGCCGCACCAGCCCACAAGCGCATCCTGCTCAAGTTGTCTGGTGAGGCGCTCATGGGCGATGATGCATTTGGTATCAATCGCGCCACCATCGTGCGCATGGTCGAGGAGATCGCAGAGGTCACGCTTCTGGGCGTCCAGGTGGCCGTGGTGATTGGTGGGGGCAACATCTTCCGCGGTGTGGCGGGCGGATCCGTGGGCATGGATCGCGCTACGGCCGATTACATGGGCATGCTGGCCACCGTCATGAATGCGCTGGCCCTGGCCGACGCCATGAACAAGCAAGGGCTGACGGCGCGCGTGATGTCCGCCATCGGCATCGAGCAGGTGGTGGAGCCTTACGTGCGGCCCAAGGCACTGCAATACCTCGAAGAGGGCAAGGTGGTGGTGTTCGCCGCCGGAACGGGCAACCCGTTCTTCACGACGGACACGGCGGCGGCACTGCGCGGCGCCGAGATCGGCGCCGAGCTGGTGCTCAAAGCGACCAAGGTGGATGGTGTCTATACCGCCGACCCCATGAAAGACCCGACCGCCACGCGTTACGCCAAGCTCACGTTCGACGAGGCCATGGTGCGCAACCTGGGCATCTTGGATGCGACGGCGTTTGCCCTGTGCCGCGATCAGAAGCTGCCGATCCGCGTGTTCTCCATTCTCAAGCCGGGTGCGCTCAAGCGCGTGGTGATGGGCGAGGACGAAGGCACATTGGTGTACGCTTGAAAGCTTTGCCGTGTACGGCATTCACGCACTGATTGCCTGCTTGCAGAGGAACCTCACATGACGATAGCCGACATCAAGAAGAACACCGAAGCCAAGATGGATCAGTCCATCGCCGCCTTCAAGAACAACCTGGCCAAGATCCGCACCGGCCGCGCCAACCCGCAGTTGCTCGACACCATCCACGTCGAGTATTACGGCTCCATGGTGCCGCTGTCGCAGGTGGCCAACGTGGCGCTGCTGGACGCGCGCACCATCAGTGTGCAGCCCTGGGAAAAGAACATGGGCGCCAAGATCGAGAAGGCCATCCGCGAGAGCGAACTGGGCCTGAACCCGGCCTCCATGGGCGACTTGATCCGTGTGCCCATGCCGCCCATGAGCGAAGAGCGCCGCAAGGAGATGACCAAGCTGGCGCGCACCGAAGGCGAG
Source organism: Diaphorobacter sp. J5-51 (assembly GCF_001023515.1). Taxonomy (NCBI): domain Bacteria; kingdom Pseudomonadati; phylum Pseudomonadota; class Betaproteobacteria; order Burkholderiales; family Comamonadaceae; genus Diaphorobacter; species Diaphorobacter sp. J5-51. The sequence continues at coordinate 36,959 of NZ_JSYI01000116.1, forward strand.
GGCGCCAAGGTAGCCATCCGTAATCTGCGCCGCGACGCCAATGAGGGCGTCAAGAAGCTGGTCAAGGACAAGCTCGCCTCCGAGGACGACCAAAAGCGCGCCGAGGCCGATGTGCAGAAAACCACCGACAAGCACATTGCAGAGATCGATGCCTTGGTGGCGGCCAAGGAGCAGGAAATCATGGCGATCTGATCCAGTTTTGCGGATAGATCCTGGATTCATGCCCACCGTGCAGGGAGCCATTCCCCACCACATTGCCATCGTCATGGATGGCAACGGCCGCTGGGCGACGCGCCGCTTCCTGCCGCGCCTGGCGGGGCATCGGCAGGGCGTGGAATCGCTGCGGCGCTGCGTACATGCTTGCGTCCAACGCGGCGTGGGCGTGCTTACCGTGTTCGCGTTTTCCTCCGAGAACTGGAACCGTCCGGCGGACGAGGTGTCCGGTCTCATGGATCTGCTTGCCAAGGCGCTGACACGTGAGGTGCCGCAACTGGCCCGGGATGGCGTGCAGGTGCACTTCGTGGGGGAAAAATCGGGCATTTCGGCGCAGGTGCGCGAAGGGCTTCAGCGTGCCGAGGCGGCCACCGCAAGCAATCAGCGCCTGGTGCTCAATGTCTGCTTCAACTACGGCGGCCGCTGGGACATCACGCAGGCCGCAGCTGCGCTTGCAGCGCGGGGCGAGCCCATCACCGAGGCCAGCCTGCATGCCGCCATGGGCATGGCCCATGTGCCCGATCCGGATCTGCTGATCCGAACCGGTGGCGAGCGGCGCATCAGCAACTTCCTGCTGTGGCAGGCCGCCTATACCGAACTGTATTTCAGTGACCGCCTGTGGCCCGATTTCGACGAGGCCGCACTGGATGAAGCCATCGCGGACTTCGCGGCGCGTGAGCGCCGCTTTGGCCAAACCTCCGACCAGGTACAAGCGCAGCAGCCCGGTTCGCTGCGTGCCTGATTCCGTCCACCGCACATCGCTGAAGGGGCCTGGATGCTCAAGCAACGTGTCATCACCGCTTTGGTCCTGCTGGCCATTCTGCTGCCGGCATTGTTCTATCCCTCGTTCGTGCCCTTTGCCGTGGTGACGCTGGTCATGATGGCTGCGGCGGCGTGGGAATGGGGTCGGCTCAACGGTCTCGGCGGCGGCGCCAGCATCGGCCTGGGGGCGGTGTGTGTAGTGCTGTGCGGCCTCGGGTGGGCCGCGGGCTGGCTGCACCAGCCGCTGCCCTGGCTGTGGCTGGTGGGCGGCGCTGCCTGGGTGCTGGGTGGGGCCGCCTTGCTGCGCGTGGGCGTGGCCGGCTGGCCGCAGCTGCCGCGCGGGCTGCGCGTGGCCGGCGGCGTGCTGGCGCTGTGGATGGCCTGGCTCGCCGTGGCCCAGGCGCGCGTGGTGGGGGTCAATTTCCTTCTGTCGGTTCTGACCCTGGTGTGGGCGGCCGATATCTTTGCCTACTTTGCCGGCCGCGCTTTTGGCCTGCGCTTCACGCACAACAAGCTGGCTCCCTCTATCAGCCCCGGCAAGAGCTGGGAAGGGGTGTGGGGTGGCATGCTGGGTGTGCTGGTGCTGGCCGCGGCCTGGACCGCGGCCGATGGGGCCTGGCAGGCCAGCGTGCCCAGCCTGTACTCACGCCTGGCAGCCCAGGGCGTATGGCTGCTGGTCGTTGGCGCATTGTTCATGGCCGCCATGAGCGTGGTAGGCGACCTGGTGGAGTCGCTCATCAAGCGCAGCGCCGGTGTCAAGGACAGCAGCGGCCTGCTGCCCGGCCACGGCGGCGTACTGGACCGCATTGATGCGCTGCTGCCCACGCTACCCCTGGCCATGATGCTTTCTCATTTCGCATCCGCATGAAACAACGTCTCACGGTGCTGGGTTCTACGGGATCCATCGGCACCAGCACCCTCGACGTGGTGGCACGCCACCCCGATCGTTACGAAGTCTTTGCGCTGAGCGCGGCCACGCAGGTGGACCTGATGCTGGCGCAGTGCGCGCAGTTCCGTCCGCGCTATGCGGTGATGGCCAGCAGTGCGCATGCGCGGCAGCTGGCAGACAAACTGCAGCAGAGCGGCTTGCCCACCGAGGTGCTGCAAACACCCGATGCGCTGCAAGCCATTGCCTCGCACGAAGAGGTGGACGCGGTCATGGCGGCCATCGTGGGCGCGGCGGGACTGGCGCCGTGCCTGGCGGCCGCGCGTGCGGGCAAGCGCCTGCTGCTGGCCAACAAGGAGGCGCTGGTCGTCGGGGGCGAGGTGTTCATGGCCGCGGTGCGCGAAGGCGGCGCCACGCTGCTGCCCATCGACAGCGAGCATTCCGCCATCTTCCAGAGCCTGCCCGAAGACCCCGCCACTTGGCCGCGGCGCGTGGACCACGTGCTGCTCACCGCATCGGGTGGGCCGTTTCGCACGCGCGAACCGGCCACGCTGCGCGACGTGACGCCGGCGCAGGCCTGCGCGCATCCCAACTTCTCGATGGGCCGCAAGATTTCCATCGACTCGGCCACGATGATGAACAAGGCGCTGGAGGTGATCGAGGCGCGCTGGCTGTTCAACCTGGCGCCCGAGCAGATCAAGGTGGTCATCCACCCGCAGCAGATCATCCACTCCATGGTGCAGTTTGTGGACGCGTCCATCATTGCCCAGTTGGGCACGCCCGATATGCGCGTGCCCATCGCCTGTGGCCTGGCCTGGCCCGAGCGGGTGGAAAGCGGCGCGGCACCCCTGGATTTCACGCAACTGGCAGCGCTGACCTTCGAAGAAGCGGATGCCACGCGCTTTCCCGGCCTGCACCTGTCCTGGCAGGCGTTGCGCGCGGCGCCCGGCACCACGGCCGTGCTCAATGCAGCCAACGAGGTGGCAGTGGCGGCTTTCCTGGAGCAGCGCATACGTTTCGACCAGATCCATGCGCTCAACCTTGCAACTTTGGAAGCCGTCGAACCGTCCAACCCGGACTCGCTGGACGCACTGCTGGCGCTGGATGCGCGCACGCGTGCGCGGTCCGCGGAGTTGATGGTGCGCTTGTGAGGATGCTCTTAAAAGGTGAGCGTTTTGCGCTTGTCACACAAGGGTTACAGGTGCGTTTTATATTCAAACCATTGCTGGATAAGCGCAAGGCGCTCTGATTTTTGTAGGAAACCCCAGGCATGCTGTTGACTGTCGTTGCCTTCATCGTCGCGTTGGGCGTGCTGATCGCCGTGCACGAGTACGGCCATTACCGCGTGGCGGTGGCCTGCGGTGTCAAGGTCCTCCGCTTCTCGGTCGGCTTTGGCAAGCCTTTGCTGCGTTGGCAGCCCAAGGGCTCACCCACGGAATTCGTCATCGGCGCCTTTCCGCTGGGAGGGTACGTGCGCATGCTGGACGAGCGCGAGGCGCCCGTCGAGCCGCATGAACGCCACCTGGCCTTCAATACCCAGCCCCTGCGTTCGCGCGCCGCCATCGTTGCCGCGGGGCCGCTGGCCAATCTGCTCCTGGCGGTGTTGTTGTATGCCGCCGTCAACTGGAGCGGCGTGGACGAGCCCAAGGCCTACCTGGCCAGCCCTGTAGCGGGCTCGGTGGCCGAGCAGGCGGGCCTGCGCGGCGGCGAACTGGTGGTGTCCGCCGGGCTGGGCGAGGGCGATTTCGAGCCCGTGCGCTCGTTCGAAGACCTGCGTTGGACGCTTACGCGCGGCGCGCTGGACGGGCAGAACGTGCGGCTGCTGCTGCAGCCTGAGCGCGGATCGACGCCGCGCGAGGTGCTGTTGCGCATAGATCAGCTGGACGTGCGCGAGGCCGATGTGCAGCTGTATCGCCGCATCGGCATCACCGCGCCCTGGACGCGACCCGTGCTGGGCGAGGTCGTGCCAGGCGGCGCGGCTGCGCGTGCGGGGCTGCGCGCTGGCGATGTGGTTCTGCGCCTGGGCAGTGCGGCGGTGGTGGATGGCGTGCAACTGCGCGAGCTGATACGCGCGTCCGTGCAGGCGGGCCAGCCGCTCACGCAGGTCTGGCGCATCGAGCGCGACGGTCAGCCGCGCGACCTGGAAGTCACGCCCGAAGTGGCGCAGGAGGCGGGCGGCGCCGTGGGACGCGTCGGCGCCTATGTGGGCGCGCCGCCCGAGATGGTGAACGTGCATTACGGCCCCTTGGAAGGGCTCTGGAAAGGCACGGTGCGCACATGGGAGGTGTCGGTCCTCACGCTGCGCATGATGGGCCGCATGGTGATCGGTGAGGCTTCGCTCAAGAACCTCAGCGGGCCGCTGACCATCGCCGATTACGCAGGCCGTTCCGCCAGCATGGGGCTGACCCAGTACCTCAGCTTCCTCGCACTCATCAGCGTGAGCCTGGGAGTGCTGAACCTGCTTCCGCTGCCCGTATTGGATGGTGGGCACCTGATGTATTATCTTTGGGAGGGGGTGACGGGACGGGGCGTGTCCGAAGCCTGGATGGAGCGGCTGCAGCGCACAGGCGTCGCGGTGCTTCTCCTCATGATGTCCATCGCCCTGTTCAACGACCTCACCCGGCTTTTTGGCTAACCTTTTCGCCGCCGTTGCGCTGCACTGTCGGCTCCAGCTTCATCCATGAGAAAACATATCAATCGCCTGGGCGTGCGTACGGCATCCGCCCTCGCAGCCATGGTTTTTGCCTCCCAAGCCGCATGGGCGCTGGCGCCGTTCAAGGTGCAGGACATCCGTGTGGAAGGCCTGCAACGTGTGGAGCCGGGCACCATCTTCGCGTCGTTGCCGCTGCGCGTGGGTGACGAGTACAACGACGACAAGGGTGCAGCAGCCATCCGCGCGCTGTTTGCCCTTGGCCTGTTCAAGGACGTGCGCCTGGAGGCTTCCGGCAACGTGCTGGTGGTGGTGGTGGAAGAGCGCCCGACCATCGCCGACGTGGATTTCGCCGGCACTAAGGAGTTCGACAAGGACACCCTCAAGAAGGCCATGCGCGACGTGGGTTTGACCGAGGGGCGCCCCTTTGACAAGGCCCTGGCCGACCGCGCCGAGCAGGAGCTCAAACGCCAGTACATCAACCGCAGCCTGTACGGCGCGGAGGTGGTGACCACCGTCACGCCGATTGAGCGCAACCGCGTCAACCTCACCTTCACCGTCACCGAGGGCGAGCCCGCCAAGATCAAGGAAATCCGCATCGTCGGCAACAAGGCCTTCAGCGAATCCACGCTCAAGGGGCTGTTCGACCAGGACACGGGCGGCTGGATGAGCTGGTACACCAAATCCAACCGCTATTCGCGCGCCAAGCTCAATGCAGACCTGGAGACGCTGCGCTCGTACTATCTGGCGCGCGGCTTCCTGGAGTTCCGCATCGAGTCCACGCAGGTGGCAATCTCGCCCGAAAAGCAGGACATCTCGATCACCGTCAACGTGAACGAAGGCCAGAGCTATGTGGTTTCAGGAGTGAAGTTGGAAGGCAACTACCTGGACCGCGATGACGAGTTCAAGTCGCTCATCACCATCCGCCCTGGCGAGCCCTACAACGCCGACAAGGTGGCCGAAACCACCAAGGCTTTCACTGACCACTTCGGGAACTTCGGCTTCGCCTTCGCGCGTGTGGAGGCTGTGCCCGAGATCGACCGCGAGAACAACCGCGTGGCCCTGGTGCTGCGTGCAGAGCCCTCGCGCCGCGCCTATGTGCGCCGGATCAACGTGAGCGGCAACAACCGCACCCGCGACGAAGTCATCCGCCGCGAATTCCGCCAGTTTGAAGCCTCCTGGTACGACGGCGACAAGATCAAGCTGTCGCGCGACCGCGTGGACCGCCTGGGCTATTTCACTGAGGTGAATGTGGAAACCCAGGAGGTGCCGGGCGCGCCCGACCAGGTGGACCTGGTGGTGAACGTGGCCGAGAAGCCTACGGGATCGCTGCAACTGGGGGCGGGCTTTTCCAGCGCCGAGAAGGTATCGGTGTCGTTTGCCATCAAGCAAGAGAACGTCTTCGGTTCGGGCAACTACCTTGGCGTGGACGTCAACACCAGCAAATACCGTCGCACGCTGGTGTTCTCCACCACCGATCCATACTTCACGCAGGATGGCATCTCCCGTACCTTCGACGTGTACTACCGCACGGCCAAGCCCTATGAAGACCAGGGCGGCAACTATGAGTTGGTCACCGCGGGCACCAGTGTGCGCTTGGGCGTACCCTTCAGCGAGACCGACACCGTGTTCTTCGGGGGGGGAGTGGAGCAGACGCGCATCAAGGCCGGTACCAATATCCCCGCCGCCTACCTCGCCTATGCGCAGCAGTTTGGTGAAAACAGCCTATCCGTGCCGCTCACCATTGGCTGGTCGCGCGATGACCGTGACAGTGCGTTGGCACCGAACTCCGGGCGGTACCAGCGCCTGAACTCCGAATGGTCCGTAGCCGGCGATGCGCGCTATGTGCGAGCCAACTACCAATACCAGCAGTACATTCCCTTGAACAAGCAGTTCACCATCGCCTTCAACGGCGAGTTGGGCTTAGGCAAGGGCATGAATGGCCGTCCCTTCCCGGTGTTCAAGAATTTCTACTCCGGCGGCCTGGGCTCGGTGCGCGGCTTCGACCAGGGTACACTGGGTCCGCGGGACGTGACCGGTGCGTCGCTGGGCGGCCCCAAGAAGATCACGCTGAATGCCGAACTCATCGCGCCGTTCCCCGGCGCCGGCAACGACCGCACGCTGCGCTGGTTCACTTTCGTGGACGCGGGCAACGTGTACGGCGAGGATGAGAGCTGGGAGCTGGGCGACATGCGCGTCTCGGCTGGTCTGGGCCTGAGCTGGATTTCCCCGCTGGGCCCGCTACGTATCGCCATCGCGCAACCGGTGCGCAAGTTCGCCGGCGATAAAATCCAGAAACTGCAATTCCAGATCGGAACGTCTTTCTAATGAAATCCCTTTCCCGCCACATTCCCCTGGTCGTCCTGTTGGGCTCCCTGGCTGCCGCCGTGCCTGCACAGGCACAGGAGTTCAAGGCCGGCTTTGTGAATACCGACCGCATCTTCCGCGAAGCCAACACCGCCAAGGCGGCGCAGGCCAAGCTGGAGCAGGAGTTCTCCCGCCGGGAGAAAGAACTGGTGGACATGGGCAATTCGCTCAAGTCCGCCACCGAGAAGTTCGAGCGTGAGGCGCCCACGATGGCCGAGAGCCAGCGCACCGCACGGCAACGCCAGTTGGTGGACCAGGACCGCGAATTTCAGCGCAAGCGCCGCGAATTCCAGGAGGACCTGGGCGCGCGCAAGAACGAGGAACTGGGCCAGGTGCTCGAGCGCGCGAACCGCGTCGTCAAGCAGGTGGCCGAGCAGGAGAAGTACGACGTGATCCTGCAGGAGGCCGTCTACATCAATCCCAAGCACGACATCACCGACAAGGTGATCAAGGCGATGAACGCTGCCAACGGCGGCAAGTAAAGCACCGGCACGAGGCAGTAGCGCGTGAGCTTGCGACTCGGGCAGATCGTCGATGCACTTGGGGGCAGCCTGGAAGGAGGGGACAGGGATACCGAAATCCTCCGCATCGCCCCGCTGGAATCCTCCGGCCCGGGTGACCTGTCCTTCCTGAGCAATCCGCGCTACCAGTCACAACTGGCCGCCTCCCAGGCGGCCTGTGTCATTGTGGCCCCCGCGATGCGCAATGCAGCCTTGGAGCGCGGCGCTTGCATCGTTGTGGAGCAGCCCTACACGTACTTTGCACACGTGACGCAGCTGTGGGTGCGCGCGCATGGCCAAGGTGCGCCTGCGGGCATTCACCCCAGCGCCGTGGTTGATCCTCAAGCCCAGGTGGCCCCGACGGCCTCCATCGGTCCCCTGTGCGTGGTCGAGCGCGGCGCAGTGATTGGAGCGCACACGGTGCTCAAGTCGCGGGTGACGGTCGGCGAGCGTTGCACGGTTGGCGAGCGCTGCATCCTGCACCCTGGCGTGGTCATCGGGGCCGACGGCTTCGGCTTTGCGCAGCAGCGCGGCGAATGGATCAAGATCGAGCAGCTGGGCGCGGTGCGCATCGGCAACGATGTGGAGATCGGTGCGAACACCTGCATCGACCGCGGAGCGCTCGACGACACGGTCATCGAAGACGGCGTCAAGCTCGACAACCTGATCCAGATCGCGCACAACGTGCACATCGGCCGCCACACCGCCATGGCGGGCTGTTCCGCGGTGGCGGGCAGCACCCGCATCGGCGCGCACTGCACGATTGCAGGGGCCGCGTCCATCGTGGGGCACCTGCAGTTGGCGGACAATGTGCACATCTCCACCAACACGGTGGTGACGCACTCGATCACGCAACCGGGGCAGTACACCGGGGTGTTTCCCATGGACGACAATGCGAAGTGGGAAAAGAACGCGGCCACGCTGCGGCAGCTGTACCGGCTGCGTGAACGCATCAAGGCTCTCGAACAAACACGAAAAGACGGCTAGGCCGCTCACAGAAAAATGATGGATATCCACCAAATTCTCAAACTCCTGCCCCACCGCTATCCGTTCCTGCTGGTGGATCGGGTGAATGAGCTCGAACGCGGCAAGCGCATCCTGGCCATCAAGAACGTGACCATCAACGAGCCGTTTTTCACGGGGCACTTCCCCGCACGCCCGGTGATGCCGGGGGTGTTGATTCTCGAAGCACTCGCGCAGGCGGCGGGCTTGCTGTCGTTCGACATGATGGGTGAGGCGCCGGGCGACGACAAGGTCTTTTACTTCGTCGGTATCGATGGTGCGCGCTTCAAGCGCCCCGTGGAGCCAGGCGATCAGCTCATCCTCGACGTAGAACTGGACCGCATCAAGGGCGGCATCTACAAGTTCAAGGGCGTCGCGCGCGTGGGCGACAGCGTCGCGTGCGAGGCCGAGATCATGTGCACCATGCGCACGGTGGCCTGACAGGCCGAGGATTTCGCTTGGCGCCCAACATACATTCCACGGCCCTCGTTGATGCGGCCGCGCAGTTGGACCCTACTGTTACGGTGGGGCCGTATGCGGTTATCGGCCCCCATGTGCAAATCGGCGCGCGCACGTCGATTGGCGCGCACTGCGTGATCGAGGGCCATACGCGCATTGGCGAAGACAACCGCATCTTCCAGTTCAGTTCGCTGGGAGCAGCTCCGCAGGACAAAAAATACGCGGGCGAGCCCACGCGTTTGGAGATCGGCCACCGCAACACGATCCGCGAGTTCTGCACCTTCAACGTCGGCACCGTGCAGGACCGGGGCGTCACCACCATCGGGGACGACAACTGGATCATGGCCTATGTGCACATCGCGCACGACTGCGTGGTGGGCAACCAGACCATCCTGGCCAACAACGCCACGCTGGCCGGACATGTGCAGGTGGGTGACCAGGCCATCATCGGGGGCTTGACCGGCGTGCACCAGTTTTCACGCATCGGCGCCCACGTCATGGCGGGCTTTGCCAGCCGCATCTCGCAAGATGTTCCGCCCTTCATGATGGTGGACGGCAATCCGCTGGCCGTGCGCGGGCTGAACCTGGAAGGGCTGCGCCGGAGGGGTTTTTCCGCGCAGCGCATGGCGGGCATCAAGCAGGCCTACCGCCTGCTGTACCGCCAGGGCCTCACGCTGGAGGCCGCGCTGTCGGCCATGGCCGACGTGCCGCATTCGCATCCCGAGGCGGAAGGCGATATCGCCCTGCTGCGTGATTTCGTGATCGCGTCGCAGCGCGGTATCGCGCGCTGAGACGCCACTGGCGCCATGGTGGCTGAGTCTCCCCGCGTCGCAATGGTGGCCGGCGAAACCTCCGGCGACCTGCTGGCCGGCCTGCTACTGGACGGCCTGCGTGCGCGGTGGCCCGCCGTGGCCAGTATGGGCATCGGCGGGCCGCGCATGCAGGAACGGGGCTTTCAGGCCTGGTGGCCCAGCGAACGGCTGGCCGTGCACGGCTACAGCGTCGAGCTGGTGCGGCGCCTGCTGGGCATCCTGCGGATCCGCTGGCAGCTGCGTGCCAGATTGCTGGCGGACAAGCCCGACGTCTTCATCGGCGTGGATGCGCCCGATTTCAACCTGGGATTGGAGGCGGATCTGCGTGCCGCGGGTATAAAGACGGTGCACTTCGTCTGCCCTTCGATCTGGGCGTGGCGCGCCGAACGGGTCGAGAAGCTTCGTGCCAGCGCGGACCATGTCCTGTGCATCTTTCCGTTTGAACCGGAACTGCTCGCGCGCCAGGGCATCTCCGCCACCTATGTCGGCCACCCATTGGCCAGTGTCATCCCCCGGGTGCCCGACAAGGCGGCTGCGCGCGCACAGCTGGGCCTGGCGGTACACGATGAAGTGCTGGCCATCCTGCCGGGCAGTCGCTCGGCAGAGGTGGCCTACATTGCCAAGCCGTTCTTTCAGGCTGCAGCGCTTATCAAAAAAGCGCGATCAGCTATAAAAATAGTAGTGCCCGCTGTGCCGGCCCTGAGGGCTCGTATCGAGCAGATCGCGCGCGAATGCGGGGTGCTGGATGCGCTGACCATCGTCACGGGCCAATCGCACTCGGTGCTCGCGGCCTGCGACGTGACGCTGATTGCCAGTGGCACCGCCACGCTGGAGGCCGCGCTGTTCAAGCGGCCGATGGTCATCTCCTACCACATGCATCCGATCAGTTGGCGCCTCATGCGCCGCAAGCAGTTGCAGCCCTGGGTGGGCTTGCCCAACATCCTGTGCAGGGAGTTCGTGGTGCCCGAGCTGTTGCAGGACGCCGCCACGCCCGACGCACTGGCCACCGCGGTCCAGGACTGGCTGGACGCGCGGTTGCAGGATCCGGCCCGTATCCAACGGCTGGAACAGCGCTTCACGGCATTGCACGACGATCTGCAGCGCGATACCCCGCGACTGGCTGCCCATGCGATCCAGAACCTCCTTGCTTGAACAGGCCGCCCTGGACTGGCATCCGCCCGGCCTCGTCGCCGGCGTGGATGAGGCCGGGCGTGGGCCGTTGGCCGGCCCCGTGGTGGCGGCTGCGGTGATCCTGGACGACCTGCAGCCCATCGCCGGCCTGGCCGACTCCAAGGTGCTTACGGCCGCACGGCGCGAGAAGCTCTACGACGAGATCCGCGCCAAGGCGCTGTGCTGCAGCATTGCGGAAGCATCGGTGGAGGAGATCGATCAACACAACATCCTGCAAGCCACGATGCTGGCCATGCGCCGTGCGGTGCTGGGGCTGCGGCTGAAGCCGGTGCGGGTGTTGGTGGATGGCAATCGCTTGCCGCCGCTGGACGTTCCGGCGGAGGCCATCGTCAAGGGCGATGCGCTGGTCGCGTCGATCTCAGCCGCCTCCATCCTTGCAAAGGTCACGCGCGACCGCTGGTGCGCGCAATTGCACCAGCAATACCCGGTGTATGGCTTTGCCGGCCATAAGGGCTACGGCACGGCAGAGCACCTGGCCGCGCTGGAAGTGCATGGGGCCTGTCCCCAGCACCGGCGCTCGTTCGCGCCGGTGGCGCGCGCCTTGCAGGCGCCCGTCGCTGCCTGAGTCAGATCGCTATCCCCCTTTGCGTTTCCTATGCACGCCACGCCTGCTTTCATCCAATCGCGCGACAACGCACTGCTCAAGGAGTTGCGCCGCCTGTCGCAGGACAGTTCCGCATACCGCAAGCAGGGCCGTGTGTGGCTGGAGGGAGATCATCTGTGCAGCGCCGCGCTGGCGCGTGGACAAAAGCCAGCGATAGCGGTGTTCTCGGAGTCATTTTGGCCCCAAGCGCCTGCTGAATATGCGCGAGCAGCTATAAAAAATGTAGTGATCGCTGATGTGCTCTGGAGTGACATCAGCGCTCTGGAATCTCCGGCGCCCATGGGGTTTGTGTTGCCGCTGCCTGAAGCGGAGGGGTTGGACGGCAGGATGCCGACTGTCGTGCTCGACCGCCTGCAGGATGCGGGTAACGTGGGCTCCATCCTGCGCAGCGCATCGGCATTCGGGTTCACTCAAGTGGCGGCGCTGAAAGGCACAGCTGCGCTCTGGAGTGGCAAGGTGCTGCGCGCGGGCATGGGCGCCCATTTCGCCTTGCGGCTGGTCGAGGGGTTGGCGCCCGCAGACATCGACCGGCTGGAGGTCCCGTTGCTGGCAACCAGCTCGCACGAGGGCGACTTCCTCCATCGCGCAGCCTTGCCCTGGCCGTGTGGCTGGATCATGGGCCACGAAGGGCAGGGCGTCTCGCCCGCCCTGCAGCAGCGTGCGCGGCGCCACATCCGCATTGCGCAGCCTGGGGGCGAGGAGTCGCTCAACGTGGGGGCCGCCGCGGCCATCTGCCTCCATGCCAGCGCTGCGGCGCGCGACTCGGCTGGCTGAGGCGTTCACGGCCCTGGCCGCGCGTCCGCCGGCGGTAGGGCGAATCGGTGGGAAAGCCTACTCAGTGCCCGCGAGACAGGGCACATTGATGTCGCGCGCGAACAGCCGGCAATTGATCGAGTGGCTTGCTTCCACGCCGGCGTTGCGGTTGCGTTGGAATGCCGCCAGCTTGTTCTCTTCGTAGCGCGGATGGGGCGGCGCGCCTTCGGGGCGGTCCAGGCTCTCGGCCCACACGGAGGCATGGCACAGGCTCTTGCCTTCGCAGGCATTGGCCGCGGCGCGCTGCACATAGGCGCGGTTGCCTGCCTTGTCGGTCGGCACCATCACATACACATGATGGCCATACCGGCCGATCACGGCATCTTGGGCCAGGGCATGTGGAGCGCTCAGTGTGAGCATCAGTCCCAGCAGGGCGAAAGTGGGTCGCTTCATGATTCTCCTCCGGTAATGTTTATTGTGTGGCTCGCTGCGCCAGCAGTGAATCTCGGGCCTGCAGGGGCGTTACAAACAAAAAAGCCGCTGAAAAATCAGCGGCTTTTGCTTGTCTTTGGTGCCCAGGAGAGGACTCGAACCTCCACGATGTTACTCGCTAGTACCTGAAACTAGTGCGTCTACCAATTCCGCCACCTGGGCATTTCAGGAAAGTCATAGATTGTATAGCAAAAAAAATCACTCTGAATCATCCGTCGCCAAAGTTTCACTGGACGAGATCGAAGGCACCGTCCAGGGACACCGCGACGGGCATGGCTTCGTCCTGCGCGATGACGGCCAGCCTGACATTTACCTTCCTGCCAATGAGATGCGGGCGGTATTGCACAAGGACCGGGTGCGCGTGCGCATCGCGCGCCAGGACCGGCGCGGCCGGCCTGAAGGCCGCGTGGTCGAGATTCTGGAGCGCCCGCCCCAACCCATCATCGGGCGCCTTCTTCAGGAGAGCGGTGTCTGGCTGGTCGCCCCTGAGGACAAACGGTACGGCCAGGACGTGCTGATTCCCAAGGGTGCTACGGGGGCTGCTGCGACGGGACAGGTCGTGGTGGTGGAACTGACCGAGCCGCCGGCTTTGTTTGGGCAACCCGTGGGGCGGGTGGTCGAAGTGCTGGGGGAGGTAGACGACCCCGGGATGGAGGTGGAAATTGCCGTGCGCAAATACGGGGTTCCGCACGAATTCTCCGAAGCGTGCCTTGACCAGGCGAAGGCGCTGCCGGACAAGGTGCGCGCTCAGGACAAGCGTCGACGCGTTGATCTGACAGATGTCCCCCTGGTCACCATCGATGGTGAAGACGCGCGCGACTTCGACGACGCGGTGTATTGCGAGCCCGCCAAGATCGGGCGCGCCAAGGGGTGGCGCCTGCTCGTGGCCATCGCGGACGTGAGCCACTATGTGGAGACGGGCAATGCCATCGATATTGACGCCTACGACCGCGCGACCAGCGTTTATTTCCCGCGGCGCGTTATCCCCATGCTGCCGGAGAAGCTCTCCAACGGGCTGTGCTCGCTGAACCCCCATGTCGAGCGCCTGTGCATGGTGTGCGACATGATGGTTACCGCCAAAGGTGAAATTCACGCCTATCAGTTCTATCCTGCGGTCATGCTCAGCCACGCGCGGCTTACCTATACCGAGGTGGCTGCGGTGTTGGCCAATACGCGCGGCCCGGAAGCGCTGAAGCATCAAGAGCGCGTGGGCAACCTGCTCAACCTCTACGAGGTCTACCGCGCATTGCTAGCGGCGCGGCAGGCGCGCGGCGCCGTGGACTTCGAGACGACCGAGACGCAAATCGTCTGTGATGACAATGGCCGTATCGAGAAAATCGTCCCGCGTGTACGCACCGAGGCGCACCGCCTGATTGAGGAGGCGATGCTCGCCGCCAACGTCTGCAGCGCCGATTTCATCGGTCATGCCGGCCGGGCGGGGCTGTATCGCGTTCATGAGGGGCCTGCGCCGGAGAAGCAAGAGATCCTGCGTGCATATCTCAAAGCCATGGGTGTTGGCATGTCGATCGGGGACGACCCGCGGCCGGCAGAATTCCAGGCGATTGCCGAGGCCACCAAGGACCGGGTGGATGCGCAGCAGATCCACACCATGCTGCTGCGTTCGATGCAGCAGGCGATCTACACGCCTGTCAACAGCGGTCACTTCGGTTTGGCATTCGAAGCCTATACACACTTCACCAGTCCTATTCGCCGCTACCCGGATCTGCTGGTGCATCGCGTGATCAAGTCCATCTTGAGCGGCACCAAATATGTGCTGCCCGCGCTGCCGACGCCGGGGGAGGCTCAGTTCAAGCTGGCCAAGCGTCTGGCTTCCAAGGGGGGTGAATCCTCTGCACGCCCTTCCAAGACGGGTGGCGTTATCAGCGTCCGGGAGACGCAGGCGTGGGAGGCCGCGGGACTGCACTGCAGTGCGAACGAACGCCGTGCGGACGAGGCCAGTCGCGACGTGGAAGCCTGGCTCAAGTGCCAGTACATGCGTGAGCATCTGGGTGAAGAGTACGGCGGTGTCGTCAGCACGGTGACGAGCTTCGGCATCTTCGTGACGCTTGATGCCCTCTATGTGGAAGGGTTGGTGCACATCACGGAACTGGGTGGGGAGTACTTCAAGTTCGATGAGGCGCGGCAAGAATTGCGGGGGGAGCGCACGGGTATCCGCTATGCGATTGGTGCACGCGTGCGTGTTCAGGTCAGCCGCGTCGACCTCGATGGCCGCAAGATCGACTTCCGGCTGGTGCACGAAGCCGGCGACGGTTTCTCCACCAAAGGCCCTAAGTCCAGGGATGGCGCGAAACGCGGTTCCTCGGCAGCGGCCATGGATGGTCGATCCGCCTCGGTGCCCGCGGCCCGGGAAAGCAGAGAGGAGGGGAGCCGGCGGCGCCCGCATAAGCAGGCCTTGGCCGGCAAAAAAGCGGCAGGTGGCAAGAACCCTTCTAACAGGCCGTTGAAAAATCCCCCGCCGACGCCCGCGTTGGCCGCT
>NZ_JSYI01000117.1:0-44831 GCF_001023515.1 Diaphorobacter sp. J5-51
CCTGGCTTCTAGCAGACTGCGTTCGGGGTTTTGCAGGATTTCCCTAGCTGAATTGTGGGTGACTCAGGGGCGGATGTCGAATAGCCGGTTGTGGCCGATAGGGACTCGGTTGTTGACCACTTGGTAGCACTCCTGCACCTTGCGGCGTTGCCAGCTACCATCCACGGCGCGGCGTCATGCCGCTGTGCATCGGCCCACTTAGGGTGCACAGACGCTTTTCAATCAGGAGACCCACCCCCCATGTTCAGCCACGTCATGCTGGGAGCCAGCAACCCCGACCAATCCAAGCAGTTCTACGACGCCTTCCTGGGCGCCCTGGGTTGCAAGCCTGGCTTCACCGACCCCAAGGGCCGCACCTTTTGGCGCCACGCGGGCAACACCTTTGCCATCTCCGCGCCCATCAATGGCGAGCCGGCCTGCTTTGGTAACGGCGCCACGACGGGCTTTGCGGCCGAGTCGCCCGAGCAGGTGGATGCGGCGCACGCGGCAGGCGTGGCCAGCGGCGGCGTGACGTGTGAAGACCCACCGGGCTGGCGCGAGCATGCGCCGGGCGGGCGGCTGTACCTGGCCTATCTGCGCGACCCGGCCGGCAACAAGCTGTGCGTGCTGCACCGCCCGCCCAAGGCCGCCTGACCCCCGGAGCGTTCACGCATGCAACTGTCTGAACAATGGGTGCTGGTCACGGGCGGCGCCCGGGGCCTGGGCCAGGCCATCACGCGCGCCGTGGCGCGCGAGGGCGCGGGCGTGGTCATCAACTACCACCGCAGCGATGCCGCCGCCAAGGCGCTGGCCGACGAGCTGGGCCCGCGCGCCATCGCGCTGCAGGCCGATGTGACTGACGCCGCCGCCGTGCAGCGCTTGTTTACCACCGCGCGCGAGCGCACGGGCGCCCCCATCAGCGCCGTGGTGAACAACGCGCTGGCGCAGTTCTCGTTCGACGGCGATGCGCGCCCCAAGCTGGGCGAGATCACCTGGGAGCGCTTCAGCCAGCAGATCGAGGGCGCGGTCAAGGGCGCGCTCAACACCATGCAGGCTGCGCTGCCCGCCATGCGCGCGCAGGGCTTCGGGCGTGTCGTGAACGTGGGCACCAACCTGTTCCAGAACCCGGTAGTGCCGTACCACGACTACACGGCGGCCAAGGCCGCGCTGCTGTCGCTCACGCGCACGGCGGCGCACGACCTGGGGCCGGATGGGATCACGGTGAACATGGTGTCGGGCGGGCTGCTGCGCACCACCGACGCCAGCAGCGCCACGCCCGAGGCGGTGTTCGACCTGATCGCCAGCATGACCCCGCTGCGCCGCGTGACCACGCCGGCCGAGTTTGCCGACGCGGTGCTGTTCTTCCTCTCGCCGTGGGGCCGCGCCGTGACGGGGCAGAACCTCGTGGTGGACTGCGGCCTCGTCAAGGATTGAAAAAGGAGCTGCCCATGGCATGGACCCACCCCATCACGGCCAAATGGCCGGCCGCGCACCCCGACCGGCTGCAGCTGTATTCGCTGCCCACGCCCAATGGCGTGAAGGTGTCGATCCTGCTGGAAGAGACGGGGCTGCCGTACGAGCCGCACCTGGTGAGCTTCGAGACCAACGACCAGCTCTCGCCCGAGTTCCTCGCGCTCAACCCCAACAACAAGATCCCCGCCATCCTCGACCCGCATGGCCCCGGCGGCCAGCCGCTGGCGCTGTTTGAGTCCGGCGCCATCCTGGTCTACCTGGCCGAAAAGACCGGGCGCTTTCTGCCGCAGGACGCCGCCGCGCGCTACGAGACGCTGCAGTGGCTGATGTGGCAGATGGGCGGCGTGGGGCCGATGTTTGGGCAGCTCGGGTTCTTCCACAAGTTCGCGGGCAAGGACTACGAGGACAAGCGCCCGCTGGGCCGCTACGTGGCCGAGTCCAAGCGCCTGCTGGGCGTGCTGGAGCAACGCCTGACGGGCCGCGACTGGATCATGGGCAGCGACTACACCATTGCCGACATCGCCGTGTTCCCCTGGGTGCGCAACCTCGTGGGCTTCTACGGCGCGGGCGATCTGGTGGGCTTTGACGCCTTCCCGCAGGTGCAGCGCGTGCTGGGGGCCTTCGTGGCACGCCCCGCCGTGCAGCGAGGGCTGGAGATTCCGGCGCGGGGCATCCCGGCGCGGGGCTAACCCGGCGCGGGGCATTCCGGCACGGGGCTAGTCAGGCGCGGGGCATCCCGGCGCGGGGCTGACCCGCCCGAGGCCCACCCCGCCCAGGGCGCACGCGTGGCGCGGCGAGCCCTCACGCATCCGGCCCGGCGCGGCACAAGCGCACGCACCAGGGTGGGCGTGCGCCGCGCCCCGGCCAGCGCGCCGGTTCATGGTCAAAAACGGCTCTAGCGCTTATGTAGCAATCGCGAGCAGCTATGCTTTTGATACTTCCACCAGCGCATCCACCACCACGGCGCCCTGGCCTGCGGCGCCCACCATCACCGGGTTCAGGTCCAGCGATGCAATGGCGCCGCCGGCACCCGCGATCACCTGGCCCACCGCCACGGCGATGCGCGACAGGGCGGCCACGTCCAGTGGCGGTTCGCCGCGCACGCCATCCAGCAGCGGGGCGATGCGCAGCGTGCGCAGCGCGGCCTGCACGTCGGCCTCGGAGAACGGGGGCAGCAGCACGGCGCAGTCCTTGAGCGCCTCCACGTACTTGCCGCCGTCGCCCACCACCACCACGGGGCCAAAGATCGGGTCCATGCGCGCGCCCACCATGAACTCGTGCTGGCCCTTGCGCGTGGCCGCCACGATCACCCCGTCGCGCTGCACGCCCATCGCGTCCATCTTGGCCCAGAAGCGCTCGAACAGCTCGGCCGCCTGCTCGCGCGTCTGCACGTTGAGGGCCACCAGCCCGTGCTCGGACTTGTGCGGCACCTCGGCCGAGCAGGCCTTCACGACCGCGGGCGCGCCGATGGCGTCCAACGCTGCGCGCGCCTCGTCGGCGGTGCGGCACAGGTGCATGGGCACCGTGGGCACGCCGTGGCGCGCCAGCAGGCCCAGGCTGTCCACCTCGTTCAGAAAGCCCTGCGCGCCGGCCGGCACCTGCACATGGGGCAATGCGGGCCACGTGGCGCGCGGCTGGCGCATCCGTTCCGTGTGGCCGGCCACCTGGGCCAGCACGGCGATGGCCTCGCCCTCGTTCGGGAAGGTGGCGATGCCGTGCGCGCGAAAGGGCGCCGCCACGCTTTCTTGCCACGCGGCCACGGCCACGGGCTTGCCCGTCGCGGCCTCGAAGGCCGCGGCGTCGCGGGCGAACCGGTCCACGTCGTAGCCCGCGCCGGCCACGGGAATGTTCAGGAAGAACAGGTCCGCCGCCGGGTCCTGCGCCACGGCGGGCAGCACGTCGCCGAACAGGCCGCTGTTGGACAGCAGCGCGGCGGTGACGTCGATGGGGTTGCTGGCGGTGGCAAAGCCCGGCAGCTTGGCGGCCACGTCGGCCTGCGTGGCGGGGCTCAGCTCCGCCAGGGTCAGGCCCATGTCTTCGGCGGCGTCGGCGCCCATCACGCAGCTGGCGCCGGAGTTGCTGATCACCACCAGGCGGCGGCCCTCAGGGCGCCAGCCCTTCAGGTAGGCGTGCGCGGCGCGTGCCTGCTCATGCGGGTCCCGCACGCGCCAGATGCCGTGGTGCTTGAAGAAGGCGTCCACCGTGCGGTCCTCGTTGGCCAGCGCGCCCGTGTGGGACGACGCGGCCTTCTGCCCGCTGGCCGACCGCCCGGCCTTCACCGCGACGATGGGCAGGTCGCGCTCGCGCGCAAAGGCGGCGGTGGCGGCCAGCATCTCGGGGTGGGCGATGTTCTCCAGGTACAGCAGCAGCAGTTGCACGTCGGGGTCGTGCGCCACGGCCCAGGCCATCTCGGACGCGGTCACGTCGGCCTCGTTGCCCGTGGCATGCACATGGCGCACGCCCAGGCCGCGCCCGCGCAGCAGGCCGTAGGCCATGGCGCTCATGCCGCCGCTCTGGCTCACGATGCCCACGGGGCCGTCCATGGGCGGCACTTCGATGAACATGGTGGAAAAGCCCGCGATGGCGCCCGTGCCGAAGTTGGCCAGGCCCTGCGTGTTGGGGCCGTACAGGCGCATGCCGGCGGCGCGCGCGGTGGCCACCATGTGGTCCTGCAGCTCGCGCCCGGCGGGGCCCGTCTCGCCAAAGCCCGAGGCGATCACCACGGCGGACTTCACGCCGCGCGCGGCGCATTCCTCCACCGCGGCGACGGTCTTGTCGCCGCCCACGGCAATCAGCGCCAGGTCGGGCACCTCGGGCAGCGCGGCCAGGCCGGCGTAGCTCTTGTATCCCTGCACCTCGTCGCGCGCCGGGTTGATGGGATAGACGATGCCCCGGTAGCCGTGGCGCTGCATGTAATGAATGGGCCGGCCGCCGATCTTGTGGATGTTCTCGGACGCGCCGACGATGGCGACCGAGCGCGGATTGAGTGCGGAGGTGAGAAGGTCTTGCATGGTAGTTACGTGTGTCTCAGTGATCCATGGTCATGGCGCGCAGACCGTGAAACTGGCGCAACCCCCTGCGCGGCAGCCGAGCAAGGGCCGCCCCGCAGCGAGGGCTGCGTCCCCCCTTCCAGGGGGAAGGCGCGCAGCGCCTCAGGGGGTCAGTCAATCTTTGCGCCCGAGGCCTTGACCACCTTGCCCCACTTGTCCACCTCGGCCTGCAGGAAGCCGGCGTAGGCGGCGGGCGTGTTCCAGGCGGCGGCAAAGCCCTGGGCCTCGAAGCGCTGCTTCACCTCGGGGTTGTCCAGCGCCTTCTTCAGCTCGGCGTTCAGGCGGTCCACCACCTCCTTGGGCGTGCCCGCGGGCGCCAGCACGCCGTTCCAGGCGATGGCCTCGTAGCCGGGCAGGCCGGACTCGGCCACCGTGGGGATGGCCGGTGCGCTGGGCGAGCGCTGGCTGCTGGTGACGGCCAGCGCCTTGAGCTTGCTGGCCTTCACGTGCGGCATGGACGAGAGCATGGTGTCGAACATCAGGTCCGCCTGGCCGCCCATCACGTCGGTGAGTGCGGGCGCGCTGCCCTTGTACGGCACATGCGCCATCTTCACGCCGGCCGACGCGCTGAACAGCTCGGCCGACAGGTGCGTGGACTGCCCGTTGCCGGACGACGCGTAGTTGAGCCCGCCCTGCTTGGCCTTGGCCAGCGCGATCAACTCTTTCACGTTGTTGGCCGGCGTGGCGGGGTGGGTCACGATGACCAGTGGCCCGCTGGTGAGCTGCGAGACGGGCGCGAAGTCCTTGGTGATGGAGTAGCTGAGCTTGGCGAACAGCGAGGGATTGATGGCATGCGCCGTGGTGGCCACCACCAGCGTGTAGCCGTCCGCGGGGCTGCGCGCCACGGCCTCGGCACCAATGTTGGCGCCCCCGCCGGGGCGGTTGTCGATCACGAAGGGCTGGCCCATCTGCTCCTGCAGCTTTTGCGCCACCACGCGCGCCACGATGTCGGTGGGCCCGCCCGGCGGGTAGGGCACGACCAGCTTCACGGGCTTGTTGGGGTAGTCGTTGGCCCAGGCGAAGGGCGTGGCGGCGGCGCACAGCGCGGCGCAGACCAGGCCCGTGAAGCGGCGGCGGTGTAAAGAGGTGAATGGCATGGTTTGTCTCCTTGTGATCTTTCAGTCGATGGATGAAAAGCGCGGCCGATGCAACTGGCGCAACCGAAACCAGGGCAGCCGAGCAAGGGCCTGGGCCGGCCGCGCCGCCCCGCAGCGAGGGCTGCGTCCCCCCTGCCCGCGTTGCGCAGCAATGCGAGAGCGGGGGGAGGACGCGAAGCGTCTCAGGGGGGTGTTGCTTCATCTGGTACAAAGCGCAGCAGCGGCCGGCCCTGGTGCTCAAAGAAGGTGGCGCGCACGCGCTCGCCGATCTGCACGCCCGCAGCTGCATGGCCCATCAGGCGCGGGCCTTCGTCGAGCTGCACGATCGCCAGCGTGTAGGGCGCCAGCGCGCGGAAGTCCTCCGAGGGCGCGCGCGCCACCACCGTGGCGGCGCGCACGGTGGCTGTGCCCGCAGCGTCGCGCCAGTCCAGGCGCTCATGGCCGCAGCGCTGGCAGGCGTAGCGCGCCAGGGTCTGTGCCTGACCGCAGGCGGCGCAGTGTTGATAGCGCACCACGCCTGCGCGCAGGCCGTCGTTGAAGGGGGTTGCCAGCGAGGTCATGGGGTTCAGCCCTGCGTTGAAAGAATCAGGCTGACGTGGGACGACATCACGCCCCCGTCGGCATGGATGAAGGCGCGGCGCGGCGCACGAATCTGGCGCTCGCCGGCCTGGCCGGTCATCTGGCGCCAGGCCTCCACGGTGTGGGCCATGCCGCCGGCCACGCCGCAGTGGCCGAACGACAGCAGGCCGCCGTGCGTGTTCAGCGGCAGAGCGCCCGTGGGCGCGAAGTCGCCCGCGCGGGCCCGCGCGGCGGCGCCGGCGCGCGGGGCGAAGCCGATCTCTTCGAGCAGCATCACCAGCGTGATCGTGAACGAGTCGTAGATGCCCAGGTAATCGATGTCCGCAGGGGCCAGGCCCGCCTCGGCAAAGGCCTGGGCGGCGGCATCGGATGCGCCGCACCGCATCACGTCGGCCATGGCGGTGAGGTGCTGGTGGCGGTGCGCCTGGCCCGCGCCCGCCAGGCGCACAGGGGCGTGCGGGCCGGGCTCGGCCGAGACGACGAACGCCATGGCGCCGTCGGAAATGGGGCAGCAGTCCAGCAGCGACAGCGGCGCGGCGATGGGCTTGGCGGCCAGCACCTCGGCATGGGTGATGGGCGTGCGCAGGTGCGCCTCGGGGTGGCGCGCGGCGTTGGCGCGCATGAGCACGGCGAACTCGGCCAGATCGGCGCGGGTGACGCCCGTGCGGTGCATGTATTCGGACGCCATCAGCGCGTAGTACGCGGGCACGCTGGCGCCGTTGGGCACCTCGTAGTCGGCGTCGCCCACCTGGGCCAGGGTCTGGATGGAGCTGTCGCGCGACTGGCCGGTGAGGCGGTTTTCGCCCGCCACCACCAGCACGTTGCGGCAGCGGCCCGAGCGCACCAGCTCGCGCGCCGCCATCAGCATGGCCGCGCCCGTGGCACCGCCCAGCTGCATGCTGTGCGCGTAATGCGGCGCCAGGCCAAAGCGCTCGCAAAGCAGCGTGGACAGCATCAGGTGCGGCAGCGTGGTGGCATAGCCGCACAGCACGCCGTCGATGTCGGCGCGTGCCAGAGCGGCGCTGGCCAGCGCCTGACGCGCGGCGTCGGCCATCAGGTCGAGCGCGCGGCGGCCTTCGTGGCGGCCAAAGGGGGTGCTGCCCGCGCCGCGCAGCCAGGCGAAAGGGGGTGAGTTCATCGCAATGTCTCCAGGGAAGGGGGGCGAGGTGGCGTGCCCGCCTGTTGGCGGCTGGTGCGCATGGCCTCGGACCAGCGCACCTGGCACACGGTGGACTCGCGTATCAGCGCATGCGCCATGGCGGACTCGCGCGCAAGAATGCGGTCATTCAGCGCGGCAATGCTCAGGGCAGCCACGGGGCGGCCCTCGGGGTCGAGCACGGGCACGCCAATGCCGCCCATGCGCTCGACCACCACGTCCAGCAGCACCACGTAACCGCGTTCGCGCGCATCGGCGATGCGCTCGCGCAGCAGCGCGGGCGTGATGCGTGGGTAGCGGCTCATCTGGCTGGCGAGGATCTCCAGCGCCGCCTCGCGCTCGGCATCGGGCATCCAGGCCAGCAGCGCCAGGCTGCCCGCGCCCGCGCCCAGCGGGCGGCGGCTGCCTACGCGCAGGTAGTTGGCGCGGATGGGGTAGGTGCCGTCCTCCACGTCGATGCACAGCGACTCCACCCCGCTGGGGATGGACAGCACCGCGCTGTCCTCGAACTGGCCCACCAGCCGCAGCAGGCTGGGGCGCGCCAGTGGGCGCGGGTCAAAGCGCCGCAGCGCGGCCGCGCCCAGCACCATCAGCTCGGGCCCCAGCGAGAACTGCTTGCTCTGCGCATCGCGCGCCACGAAGCCGTCGCGCACCATCACCTCCAGCAGGCGCAGCGCGGTGGCCTTGTCCAGATCGGCTGCGGCGGCGATGTCGGTCAGGCGGGCATTGCCGCCCTCGGACATCACCCGCAGCACGCGCATGGCGCGCTCCACGGTGGACGTGCTGCCGCCGGGCAGGTGGTTCACCACGGCCTTGGGGCGGGCGTTGGCGCTGGGCGAGGACATGGGGTTTGTTTCTTTGGTTGAAACCTGATTTGTCATGCAATTTAGGTGCGATGCACGATGTGGGTCAAAAACGCTGTTTTAAATTTCAATGGATAAAACAATCGTGTGGCGATGCCAGGGCTTACCCTGACGCGGCAGCGCCGCTGCGTGGCGCCCATGCCCGACAATCGCCGCCTTGCCGCCACCCGCGTGCGCCCGCTGCGGGTGTGCGCCGCCTTCCATGTCCCATGCCGTTTCCCTGCTGCGCGCCGCGCGCCTGGCCCGCAGCGCCAAGCCGTTTCTGGCGCGCGGCGGTTCGCGCCGCGAGCGCTGCGAGGGCTGCCGCCTGCCGCTGAGCCACTGCCAATGCGCGCTGCGCCCGCAGCCGGTGGTGCACGCGGGCATGTGCCTGCTGATGGCGGACATCGAGCCGCTCAAGCCCAGCAACACGGGCTGGCTGATCGCCGACCTGGTGCCCGACACCCACGCGTTTGGCTGGGCGCGCACCGAGGTCGATCCCGCCCTGCTGGCGCTGCTGGCCGACCCGCAGTGGCAGCCCTACGTGGTGTTCCCGGGTGAGTTCGCCCAGGCCGCGCGCGTGGTGCAGGCCGTGGCGCCACAGGCCGACGCGGCTGCGCCCGCCGCTGCGCCGCAGGGCCCGCGCCCGCTGTTCGTGCTGCTGGACGCCACCTGGCCCGAGGCGCGCAAGATGTTCCGCAAAAGCCCCTATCTGGACCGCTTCCCGGTGCTGAGCCTGCACAGCGACGAGGCCTCGCGCTACCGGCTGCGCCGCTCCAAGCGCAGCGACCATTTCTGCACCGCCGAGGTGGCGGCGCTGTGCCTGGCGCAGGCGGGCGACACCCACGCGGCCGCGTTGCTGCTGGCCTGGCTGGACGTGTTCAGCGAGCGCTACCTGCTGGCCAAGCACCAGCGCCCCGTGGACCTGGACAGCGCTGCGCACCAGCAACTGCGCGCGCTGGCCGGCCCGCAACACACTGGTTGACGCAGTTGGTTGCACCGCGGGCCGCGGCGCTGCGCACAATGCCAGGTCATTTACAGACGCCGCCATGCACCGCCGACTCGCCCTCTCGCACGCACTGACCGCCGCCCTGGCCCTGGCCGCCGGCTGCGCCAGCGCGCAGCCCAGCTACACCATCAGCACCCAGCAGCTGCAGCAGGCACTGGCCGAGCGTTTCCCGCGCAGCTACCCGCTGGGCGGGCTGCTGGACCTGCAGTTGCAGACGCCGCAACTCACGCTGCTGCCCGAGCGCAACCGCCTCAACGCCGTGCTGGACGTGGCGGCCAGCGGCGCGCTGCTGCAGGCGCGGCGGTACACGGGCGCGTTCGATGTGGACTTCGGCCTGCGCTACGAACCCACCGACCGCACCATCCGCGCGCACGACCTGCATGTGAACGCGCTGCGCCTGGACGGTGTGCAGCCCTCTGCCGCCGGCATGCTGCAGCGCTACGGCCAGCAGTTGGCCGACCAGTCGCTGCGCGAGGTGGTGCTGCACCAGCTGCGCGACAAAGACCTGGCGCTGGCCGACGGCATGGGCCTGCAGCCCGAGAGCATCACCGTCACTCCGCGCGGGTTGCTGGTGCGCTTCGGCACCAAGCCGCTGTCGTGAATGCTGCGCTACCCATAGCGCTTCGCGCTGGATACGCAAGCGCTGCGGGCTGTTTGGATGCAAATGCGCAGCGTGAGGGCGGCTGTCCTACGCCGTTGCGCCGCCAGCGCGGTTACAAATAGGGTTTTGCCCTTCGTTGCGCCGCGCAGCGTCTGCGCGGCCCGCCGCACCATGACCACAGCTTTGCCCGCCAGCCCGTCCAGCGTCTTTGCGTCCTCGCCCAATCCGGTGGTGGTGATCACCGGCGCCTCCAGCGGTATCGGCCACGCCACGGCGCTGGCGTTTGCGCGCCGCGGCGCGCGCCTGGTGCTGGCCGCGCGCAACCCTGACACGCTCGCCCCTGTGGCGCTGGCCTGCCGCGCCGAGGGTGGGCAGGCGCTGGGCATTCCCACCGACGTGACCGACGCCGACGCGGTGCAGGCCCTGGCCGACAAGGCGGTGCGCCACTTCGGGCGCATCGATGTGTGGATCAACGGCGTGGGCGTGGGAGCCGTGGGGCGCTTTGACGATGTGCCGCTGGCCGCGCACCGCCGCGTGATCGAGTCCAACCTGCTGGGCCACGTGCACGGCGCGCACGCGGCGCTCACGCGCTTTCGCGCGCAGGGCCACGGCCTGCTGGTGAACCTGATCTCGCTGGGCGGCTGGGTGCCCGCGCCCTACGCGGCCGCCTACACGGCCAGCAAGTTCGGCCTGCGCGGCCTGTCCGAAAGCCTGCGCGCCGAGGTGGTCGACCTGCCCCAGGTGCATGTGTGCGACGTGGCGCCCACGTTCGTCGATTCGCCGGGCCTGTCGCATGGCGCCAACTACACGGGCCGGCGCATCCGCCCGCCGCTGCCCATGGTGGACCCGCGCGCGGTGGCCCAGGCCATCGTGGACCTGGCCGATGCGGCCCACCCGCGCGCCGTCACCTGGCTGGGCCTGGGCGCGATGCCCGGGCGTGTGGCGCATGCGCTGGCGCCGCAGGGCACGGCGCGCGCCATGCGCTGGTTCAGCGACCTGGGGCTGCGCCGGGCAGCGCCCGCGCCGCTCACCCAAGGCAATCTGTTTGCCCCCTCGCACCAGACCTCCATCGACGGCGGCCACCGCCAGCGCATGGCGGGATCGGCCACGGTGGTGGCGGTGCTCGGTGTGGTCGGCCTGGCGGTGGGCTGGTGGTGGGGACGCGGACGGCGCTGATGCTCCTATTTACATAGCTGTCGGCGCTTGATGGGCGGGCGCTGTAGGCCTTTTTTATGCAAAGCAGCAGCGCCCGGCGTTTTCCTACAGCCCGCGCGCGGCCGGCTGCCTACGATGGCGCTGCCGGGGCCGCACCATGTGTGGCGCGGCATCCCACCTGCCACCGCCAGGACGCCGCCATGACCTCTCGCCCCTCCCACACCCACGCCACCGACGCCACCGACGCCGCGCCGCCGCCGGCCGAAAGCCACCCCGCCCACACCTTCACGCTGTACGCATCGGGCGGGCGCGTGTACGCCAGCAATGTGCGCGACAAGCTCATCGACCTGGGCGCCCTCGCACCGCAAGCGCAGGGCTGGGCCTACCAGCTGGACGGCGACGGGCGCGTGGAGGCCGAAGGCTTTGACGATGCGCGGCAAGCGCTGGCCCACATCGCCGCCAGCATCACCTTCCTGTACCTGGACGGGCAGTTCACCGCGCTGCAGGATCTGGGCGACCGCTCCCGCCCCGACGTGCGCGAGGCCCCGCAGATCCAGGTGGCGCTGGACCCGCGCGGACAGGCCCGGCCCGCCATCGGCGCGGCGGCGTAGGCGGTGCCTTTCAACCCCACGGCCCTTTGTGCGGAGAACGCGATGCAAGTCCAACCCTATCTGATGTTCGATGGCCGCTGCGAAGAGGCGCTGGCGTTCTACGCCCAGGCGCTGGGCGCGCAGACGCAGTTGCTGATGCGCTTTCGGGACAGCCCCGAGCCGCCCGCGGGCGAATGCTCCGCGTCGGCCGCCGTGCCCGGCGACAAGGTCATGCAGGCGGAACTGCGCGTGGGGGAGACGACCCTCATGGCCTCGGACGGCATGGCGGGCGGCCACCCGGTGTTCAACGGCATCTCGCTCACGCTCTCGGTGGCCAGCGAGGTGGAGGCGCGCAGCAGGTTCGACGCGCTGGCCGACGGCGGCACGGTGGTGGCGCCGATGGCCAAGACCTTCTTTTCGCCCGCGTTCGGCATGGTCAACGACCGCTTTGGCGTGTCGTGGATGGTGCTGGCGGACTCCGCGCCGGGCTGAAGGCGCGGGGCAGGTGACGCGGGCGGGCCTTCGCTGCGGGAGCTGGGGCCCGCGCACAGGGCGCCAGGTTGCTCATGAAAAGGTAGCTGCCAGCGCTCAGCCCGACTGCCTTTGCGACGGTTTTTGCTCGAAGATTGGGCTGCCATCGTTCCACGCATGGGCCGCAGTGTCGCGCCGGCGCCCGCTGGGCAAATGGCCTTCCGTCCCCACATGATGCACAGTGCCTGCGCCGTGTCGCCGCGCCGGCCTTGGAAAGGAACCCCATGAACACCCGCGCCAGTCCCGTCCTCCAATCCCAGCCCCTGGGGCCGCTGTGGCCCACGCTCGATCCGTTCCTGTTCTGCGCCCACCATGACGACGCCTACCCCGCCGGCAACGGCGCCATGGGCGTGCAGGCGGTGGCGCTGGAGGGGCGCCAGATGGGCAGCGATTTCAGCCGCAAGGACGGCTTTTCGATGTACCACGGCGAGCACGTGCCCGGCTTCCCCGGCCACCCGCACCGGGGCTTTGAGACCGTCACGCTGGTGCGCAAGGGCCTGATCGACCATGCCGACTCGCTGGGCGCGGCCGCGCGCTTCGGCGGCGGCGACGTGCAGTGGGTCACCGCCGGCGCGGGCATCATGCATTCGGAGATGTTCCCGCTGCTGAACACCGACGCGCCCAACCCGCTGGAGCTGTTCCAGATCTGGCTGAATCTGCCCGCGCGCCACAAGATGGTGCGGCCGCACTTCACCATGCTGTGGAACGAACGCATCCCGCGCCTGGAGCATGCCGACGCGGCCGGCCTGCGCACCACGGTCACCGTGGTCGCCGGCGCGCTGGACGGCGCCGGTGCGCCGCTGCCGCCGCCCCCCGAGTCCTGGGCCGCGCAGGCGGACGCCGACGTCGCCATCTGGACGCTGCGCATGGAGCCCGGCGCGCATTGGACGCTGCCGGCGGCCCGCGGACAGGGCACGCGCCGCATGCTGTACTGGTTCGTGGGCGAAGGGCTCTCGATCGCCGGCGAGCCCCAGGGCGGCCACGCGGCGCTGGAGGTGGCGGCCGATCGGGCGCTGGAGCTGGTCAACACCGGCGGCGACACCGTGGAATGCCTGCTGCTGCAGGGCCGCCCCATCGGCGAGCCGGTGGTGCAGTACGGCCCGTTCGTGATGAACACCCAGCAGGAAATCATGCAGGCCATGCAGGACTTTCGCCGCACGCAGTTCGGCGGCTGGCCCTGGGACGCGAGCGACCCGGTGCACGGCAGCGCCCCCCGGCGCTTTGCGCGCCACCCGGGCAGCGCGCAGGACGAGGTGCCGCAGGCCTGAACGCCTGCGCAGCGGCCGGCCCGGCCGCCCGCGCGGCCTTGGCGTGTGCGGGACAATGGCGGCCTTGTGGCGGCGCCTGCCCGCGCCGCCGCCCTCCACGGAAACCAAGCCATGAACATCACCCAAGACACCGCCGTCACGCTCAGCTACCGCGTCACCGATCCCGCCACGGGCAAGCCGCTCGATGCCGGCAATGTGGCCTACCTGCACGGCGGCTACGAGAACATCTTCCCCAAGGTCGAGGCCGCGCTGGAAGGCCAGGCCCCGGGCCATGCCGTCACGCTGGAACTGGCGGTGGAGGACGCATTCGGCGCGCGCGACGAGAGCCTGGTGCGCACCATCCCCAAGAGCGAGTTCCCCCCCGGCGTGAAGGTGGGCGGCCAGTTGCAGGGGCCCGGCGCCGACGGCCAGCCGCAGATGTTCCACGTGGTCAAGATCAAGGGCCCCGTGGTGCACCTGGACGGCAACCACCCGCTGGCCGGCAAGGCGCTGCGTTTTGCCTGCAAGGTGACCGAGGTGCGCGCCGCCACGGCCGAGGAGATCGCCCACCGCCATGTGCATGGCGGGCACGGGCACCACCATTGATGCTGCGTTATTGATAGCTGTCAGCGCTTGCCTATCAAGCGCCAGCGACCATTTTGGTTAACGCCTGCGCAGCAATGCGCGGCGCAGCAGGCGCTCCGCGCGGTCGCGGATCTGCAGCGGGCTGTGGCCGGGTCGGGGCAGCACGCGCGCCCGGCTGCAGGCGGCCAGGAAGTCGTGCAGCAGCGGCGAGTCGTCCAGCGTGACGGCCGCGCTGGCGCGGAATTCCGGGTGCCACTGCGTCGCCGCGATGTAGCCGCGCCCGTGGCTCGGGTTGCGGCGTATCGCCTCGGGCACGCCGTCGGGGTAGCTCCAGGCCTCGATGTCGAAGCCGGGCGCCAGGTTCTTGATGCCCTGGTGGTGGATGCTGTTCACGGTGACGCGCGGCTGCTCCGGATACAGCCGCGCCAGCCGCGTGCCGGGCACGATGTCCACCTCGTGGAAGTGCTGGTCGTAGGTGCTCGGGTTGCGGTGCTGCAGCGCGCCGGGGTGCTGGGTTTCGATGTCCTGGTACAGCGTGCCGCCAAAAGCCACGTTGATGAGTTGCAGCCCGCGGCACACGCCGAAGATGGGCTTGCCGGCCTGCTCGAAGGCCTCCACGACCGCCAGGTCGTACAGGTCGCGCACGCGGTCGCCCAGCCATGCGTCCTTGAGCGGCACCTCGCCGTAGCTGCCGGGCCAGACGTCCGCCCCGCCGTGCATCACCACGCCGTCGAGCCACTCGGCGTAGTGCTTGAGCGTGACGTCGCCGCGCGCGGTCTCGCCCGTGGGGCAGGGCACCATCACCACCAGCGCGCCGGCCGACATGATCCAGTGCGCGATGGACTGCTCCACGTACTGCAGGGTCTTGTTGGTGAACAGTGGCCGGCCCGGGTCCGCATGCGAAAAGCACGCGGACAGGCCGATCTTCAGGCGCGGCTGGGAGGGCGTCACCGACGGCATGCGGTCGGGCTGTAGCCAGGGCGGCAGGACAGTCATCGGCTCAGTTGTAACACCGCGCTTGGCCGTACGCTGTAGGAACGAGCCGCAGAGCGCGGCTGTGCGTTTTGCTTGATACGAATCAAGCATGCAGGCGCCTACTGGGGCATGATAAAGACAGGGGCGCTACCGTCTGCCCCATCGACCCATCCACTTCACGAAGGAGAAAACATGCAGATCCAGGTGCATACCGACGACCACATCCAGGGCGGCGAATCGCTGGCCCGCTGGGTGCAGGAAGAAGCCACCGCCAAGCTGGCGCGCTTTCGCGAGCACGTGACGCGCGTGGAGGTGTTCCTGTCCGACGTGGACGGCGGCAAGTCCGGCGCGGCCGACAAGCGCTGCGTGATCGAGGTGCGCCCCGCTGGCCGCCAGCCTGTGGCTGCGCGTGCCGAGGCGGCCAAGGTGGCCGATGCTTTCACGGCGGCCGTGGAGAAGCTGGTGCGCGCGCTGGGCGACGACATCGAGCGCGCCAAGGACCGCAACGGCCGCGACACCATCCGCACGGCGGAGTGAGCGGGCGCTATTGATGCAATAGCTGCCAGTGCCCGACAGCAGGGCGCTGCAACGCGCAAAAGGCCGCAGGAGCGTTGGCTCCTGCGGCCTTTTGCCTTTCAGAAGCTGCTGCCCGGCTGCTGCAGGAAGGCGAGCTCCTCGGCCGTGCTGGCGCGGCCCAGTGCGGCGTTGCGGTGCGGATAGCGGCCAAAGCGCGCAATGATGTCCCGGTGCGCATGCGCGAAGTGCAGGCTGCCCGGGTTGCCCAGCGCGGTGAACAGGCGCACCGATTCTTCCTGCACGCGCGGCGACTCGCTGTGCATGTAGGGCATGTACAGGAAGGCGCGCTGCGCGGGCTCCAGCCGCGCGTCCAGACCCTGTGCCAAGGCCTCCTGCGCCAGCACCAGGGCCATGCCGTCCTGCGCGAAGGCGGCGGGGGTGTCGCGGTGCAGGTTGCGCGAAAACTGGTCGAGCACCAGGATTTCCGCCAGGCGGCCCTGGGCATCACCGCGCCAGTGCCACAACTCCCCCTGCGCGGCCTGCGCATGCAGCGCAGCGAAGCGGGTGCGGATGGCGGCGTCGAACGCGGCGTCCTTGGCGAACCATTGCTGCGGCGTGGCCTCGTCGAACCAGAAGCGCAGCACGTCGGCGGCGGTGGGGAGGGCGGGAGAGGTGGTCATGCCGCAAGTATGGGGTGCCGGCCGTGGACGTGCTTTGCTATTGAATAAATAGCTACCTACGCTTGATGGATAAGCGCTGGAGGCATATTTGACATAAAAAACGCGCCCGAAGGCGCGTTCTCTGTGAGCGGCGGAGGCTGCGGCTTACTTGCCGGCCATCACGCGCACCATCTCCAGGCACTTGTTGGAGTAGCCCCACTCGTTGTCGTACCAGGCCACGACCTTCACGAAGGTCTTGTCCAGGGCGATGCCGGCGTCGGCGTCGAACACCGAGGTGTGGGTCTCGCCCACGAAGTCGGTGGCCACCACCTTGTCCTCGGTATAGGCCAGCACGCCCTTCAGCGCGCCCTGCGACTGGGCCTTCATCTCGGCCTTGATCTCGTCGTAGCTGGCTTCCTTCTCCAGCTCCACCGTCAGGTCCACCACCGACACGTCGGAAGTGGGCACGCGGAAGGACATGCCGGTCAGCTTCTTGTTCAGCTCGGGGATCACCACGCCCACGGCCTTGGCGGCGCCGGTGGAACTGGGGATGATGTTTTCCAGAATGCCGCGGCCGCCGCGCCAGTCCTTGTTGCTCGGGCCGTCCACGGTCTTTTGCGTGGCGGTGGCGGCGTGCACGGTGGTCATCAGGCCGCGCTTGATGCCCCACTTGTCATGCAGCACCTTGGCCACGGGGGCCAGGCAGTTGGTGGTGCAGGACGCGTTGGAGATGATGGCCTGGCCGGCGTAGGTGGCGTGGTTCACGCCGAACACGAACATGGGCGTGTCGTCCTTGGACGGGGCCGACATCAGCACCTTCTTGGCGCCGGCAGCGATGTGCTTCTCGGCGCTGGCCTTGTCCAGGAACAGGCCGGTGGACTCGATCACGATGTCGGCGCCGACTTCGTTCCACTTCAGGTTGGCGGGGTCGCGCTCCTGCGTCAGGCGGATCTTCTTGCCGTTGACGATCAGCGTGTTGCCCTCGACCGAAACCTCGCCCTTGAAGCGGCCATGCACGCTGTCATAGCGCAGCATGTACGCGAGGTACTCGGGCTCCAGCAGGTCGTTGATGCCAACGACTTCGATGTCGGAGAAGTTCTGCACGGCCGAGCGCAGTACGTTGCGGCCGATGCGGCCGAAGCCGTTGATGCCAATCTTGATCGTCATGGTGTGAGCCTCTAGGGATGGATGGATTGCAAAAAACGAGAACCGGGAGGGATCAGCGCGCGCGCTGCAGCGCGGCCAGCACCGTGTCGGCGACGTTCTCGGCCGTGAAGCCGAAATGCTTGAACAGCACGCCGGCCGGGGCCGACTCGCCATAGGTGTCGATGCCGACCACGGCGGCGCAGCCGTACTTCCACCAGAAGTCGGTCACGCCCATCTCGACGGCGATGCGCGGGATGCCGGCAGGCAGCACCAGTCGCTTGTACTTGGTGTCCTCGCGGTCGAAGGTGGTGGTGCTGGGCATGGAGACCACGCGCACGGCGATCTTCTTGGCGGCCAGCAGTTGCTGCGCGGCCAGGGCCAGCTGCACCTCGGAGCCGGTGGCGATGATCACGGCCTGGGCCTTCTTCTTCAGACCCACGGCGGCGGGCTCGGAGAGGATGTAGGCGCCGCGCGAGATGTCGCCCAGGTCGCTCTTGGGCGCGTAGGGCAGGTTCTGGCGGGACAGCAGCAGCGCGGTGGGCTTGTCGCGGTTGGACAGGGCCACGCTCCAGGCCACGGCGGTCTCGGCCGTGTCGGCGGGGCGCCACACGTCCAGGCCGGGGATCAGGCGCAGGCTGGCGGCGTGCTCGATCGACTGGTGCGTGGGGCCGTCCTCGCCCAGGCCGATGGAGTCGTGCGTGAACACGTGCACTACGCGCTGCTTCATCAGCGCGGCCATGCGGATGGCGTTGCGGCTGTAGTCGCTGAATGTGAGGAAGGTGCCGCCGTAGGGGATGAAACCGCCGTGCAGCGCCAGGCCGTTCATGATGGCCGCCATGCCGAACTCGCGCACGCCGTAGTTGATGTGGCGGCCCACCTGGCCGGCCTCGGTCTTGGCCACGGCGCCGTTGGGCTCGATGCGCAGCGCGGGCGTGCTCTTGGTGTTGGTGAGGTTGGAGCCGGTCAGGTCGGCGCTGCCGCCCAGCAGTTCGGGCAGTGCGGCGGTGAAGGCTTCCAGTGCGATCTGGCTGGCCTTGCGGCTGGCCACGGTCTCGGCCTTGGTGTGCGCGGCCACCACGGTGTCCACCGCCACCTGGGCGAAGTGCTTGGGCAGGTCGCCAGCCATGCGGCGGGACAGCTCGAATGCCAGCTCGGGGTAGGCGGCCTCGTAGGCGGCAAAGCGCAGCGTCCACTCGGCTTCGGCGGCCTGGCCGGCCGCCTTGGCATCCCAGTCGGCGTACACCGACTCGGGGATCGCGAAGGGCTCGTGCGTCCAGCCCAGGGCAGCGCGCGTGAGGTTGATTTCCTCGGCGCCCAGGGGCTCGCCATGGGCCTTGGCCGTGTTGGCGCGGTTGGGGCTGCCCTTGCCGATGACGGTCTTGCAGACGATCAGCGTGGGCTTGTCGGCGCTGGCCTTGGCTTGGCCGATGGCGGCGGCCACAGCTTCCACGTCATGCCCGTCCACGGCGTCGATCACGTTCCAGCCGCAGGCCATGAAGCGCTGCGGGGTGTTGTCGATGAACCAGGGCGCCACCTGGCCGTCGATGCTGATGCCGTTGTCGTCGTACAGCGCGATGAGCTTGTTGAGCTTCCACGCGCCGGCGAGAGCCACGGCCTCATGGCTGATGCCTTCCATCAGGCAGCCGTCGCCCAGGAACACGTAGGTGTGGTGGTCCACCACGGCGTGGCCTTCGCGGTTGAACTCGGCGGCCAGCAGCTTCTCGGCCAGCGCAAAGCCCACGGCGTTGGTCACGCCCTGGCCCAGCGGGCCGGTGGTGGTCTCCACGCCGGGGGTGATGCCGTGCTCGGGGTGGCCGGGGGTCTTGCTGTGCAGCTGGCGGAAGTTCTTCAGCTCCTGCAGGGGCAGGTCGTAGCCCGTGAGGTGCAGCAGCGAGTACAGCAGCATCGACGCGTGGCCGTTGGACAGCACGAAACGGTCGCGGTCCATCCACTGGGGGTTGGTGGGGTTGTGCTTCAGGTGCTGGCCCCACAACGCCACGGCCATGTCGGCCATACCCATGGGGGCACCGGGATGGCCCGAGTTGGCTTGTTGAACGGCATCCATTGCGAGTGCGCGGATCGCATTCGCCATTTGTTGAGAATTGGCCATCGGGGCGGTTCCGGAAGGGGCTGTAAGGGTAAACCTGCAATTTTACCGGGCAGGCGGCCCCCCTGCCCACCAGCCGCGAATTGGGCGACCGCGCCGGTGGCCCGGCCTGCCGGCCATTGACACTTTTTTTACAGGCCGCCGAGGCCTTTCTACCCCGTTTTGATGCGCCCTTCGGGAGACTGCCTGTCATCTGTTTGGATTGGCAGGAGTGTGTTGTATGGACATCGTATGGGTTGCCGGGCTGGGCTTGCTCTGGCTGGCAGTGGCGCAGTTGGCCGTGGGCCTGGATCGCCTGGGACGGGCGCGCGGGGAGCCGGTGTGATGGCGCTCGAAGTTCTTTACGGCCTGGGAGGGCTGCTGGCCGTCCTCCTGATGGCCTACCTTGTGTTCGCGCTGGTCTGCGCCGAGGAGTTCTGACCATGAACACCTCTTCCTGGGGCCTGCTGGCCCTGTTTCTGGCATTGCTGGCCCTGCTGGCCTGGCCTCTGGGCCGCTGGCTTGCGGCCCTTATCGACGGGCGCCTGCCGCGCTGGCTGCTGCGGGCCGAGGCGCCGCTGTACCGGCTGGCTAGCGTGCGTCCGGACGAATCCATGGGCTGGCGCGCCTACGCGCTGGCACTGCTGGTCTTCAACGCGCTGGGTGCGCTGGCCCTCTATGGCCTGCAGCGCCTGCAGGGGTGGCTGCCGCTGAACCCCGAGGGCTTCGGCGCCGTGGCGCCCGACTCGGCGTTCAACACGGCCATCAGTTTCGTGACCAACACCAACTGGCAGGGCTACGCGGGCGAGAGCACCATGAGCTACCTCAGCCAGATGCTGGGCCTTGCGGTGCAGAACTTCCTGTCGGCGGCCACCGGCATTGCAGTGGCCTTTGTGCTGGTGCGTGGTTTTGCCGGGCGGGGCGAGGGCCGTCCGGCCGCGGGGACGCGTTTTGGCGCCGTCGGCAATGTGTGGGTGGACCTCACGCGCATCACCCTGTGGGTGCTGATGCCGATCGCCTTCGTGATCGCCCTCTTCTTCGTGTCGCAGGGCGTGATCCAGAACTTCGATGGCTACCACCGGGTGGCGACCGTCGAGGCCACCACCTACCTGGCGCCGCAGACCGGCGCAGACGGCCAGCCGCTGCTCGACGCGGCGGGCCAGCCGGTGGTGCAGGAGCTGCGCACGCAGACGCAGACGCTGCCCATGGGGCCCGTGGCCTCGCAGGAGGCGATCAAGCTGCTGGGCACCAACGGCGGGGGCTTCTTCAACGCCAACTCGGCCCACCCCTACGAGAATCCCACGGCGCTGGCCAACCTGGCGCAGATGCTGGCGATCTTCCTGATCCCCGCGGCGCTGTGCTTCGCCTTCGGCCGGGCGGTGGGCGACAGCCGCCAGGGCTGGGCGATCCTGGCCGCCATGGCGGTGATCTTCGTGGCCGCCGTGGTGGCCGTCACCTGGGCGGAGCGCGCAGGCAATCCGTTGCTGACGGCGCTGGGGGTGGACCCGGCCCTGGGCAACATGGAAGGCAAGGAGCTGCGCTTCGGTATCTCCGGCACGGCGTTGTTCGTGGCCGTGACGACCGCCGCCTCGTGCGGCGCCGTGGACGCCATGCACGACTCGCTCACGCCCCTGGGCGGCATGGTGCCGCTGGTGCTCATGCAGCTGGGCGAGGTGGTCTTTGGCGGCGTGGGCTCGGGGCTGTACGGCATGCTGGTGTTCGCCGTGCTGGCGGTCTTCATCGCCGGCCTGATGATCGGCCGCACGCCCGAGTACCTGGGCAAGAAGATCGAGGTGTTCGAGATGAAGCTGGTGTCATTCATCATCCTCGTCACGCCGCTGGTGGTGCTGCTGGGCACGGCCGTGGCCGTGAGCACCACGGCCGGGCGCGCCGGCGTCGCCAACCCCGGGGCCCATGGCTTCTCCGAGGTGCTGTACGCCTTCACCTCGGCGGCCAACAACAACGGCAGCGCCTTCGCCGGGCTGTCGGCCAACACCCCCTTCTACAACGCCATGCTGGGCGTGGCCATGTGGCTGGGCCGCTTCGCCGTGATCGTGCCGGTTCTGGCCCTGGCCGGGGCGCTGGCGGGCAAGCCGCGCCTGCCGGTCACCTCCGGCACCCTGCCCACGCACGGCCCGCTGTTCGTGGTGCTGCTGGTCGGCACCGTGCTGCTGGTGGGCCTGCTGAACTATGTGCCGGCGCTGGCCCTGGGGCCGGTGGTCGAGCACCTGATGCTCTGGAAGTGAGTCAACCATGACTTCGATGCAAAAAAATCTTTCGCTTGCCGATCCCGCCCTGCTGCGGCCGGCGCTGCGCGGCGCCTTCGCCAGGCTCAGCCCGCGCGCCCAGTGGCGCAACCCGGTGATGTTCGTCGTCTATGTCGGCAGCATCCTCACCACGCTGCTGTGGCTGAACACGCTCAACGCTCCCGGCGACACAGGCATGGGCGCCGGCTTCGTCCTGGCGGTGGCGGTGTGGCTGTGGTTCACCGTGCTGTTCGCCAACTTTGCCGAGGCCCTGGCCGAGGGGCGCAGCAAGGCCCAGGCCGCGTCGCTGCGCAGCCTGCGCAAGGACACCTGGACCAAGAAGCTCAAGGGCGTACACCGCGACAGCGGCTTCCTGCCCCAGCAGGCGACCGACCTGCGCAAGGGCGACGTGGTGCTGGTCGAGGCCGGCGACATGATCCCGCTCGACGGCGAGGTGATCGAAGGCGTGGCCTCGGTGGACGAGAGCGCCATCACCGGCGAATCGGCGCCGGTGGTGCGCGAGTCGGGCGGCGACTTCTCCGCCGTGACCGGTGGCACGCGGGTGTTGTCCGACTGGCTGGTGGTGCGCATTGGCGTGAACCCGGGCGAGTCGTTCCTGGACCGCATGATCGGCATGGTGGAGGCCGCCAAGCGCAGTAAGACGCCCAACGAGATCGCCCTCACCATCCTGCTGGTGGCGTTGACCATCGTGTTCCTGGTGGTGACCGTGACGCTGCTGCCCTATTCGGTCTTCAGCGTGCAGGCTTCCGGCGCGGGCACCGTGGTGTCGCTGACGGCGCTGGTGGCCCTGCTGGTGTGCCTGATCCCCACCACCATCGGCGGCCTGCTGTCGGCTGTGGGCGTGGCGGGCATGAGCCGCATGATGCAGGCCAACGTCATCGCCACCTCGGGCCGCGCCGTGGAGGCCGCGGGCGACGTGGACGTGCTGCTGCTGGACAAGACCGGCACCATCACCCACGGCAACCGGCAGGCCAGTGCCTTCCTGCCCGCGCCGGGCGTCGACAAGGCGCAGCTGGCGCAGGCGGCGTTGCTGGCCTCGCTGGCCGACGAAACGCCCGAGGGGCGCAGCATCGTCGAGCTGGCGCGGCGCGAGGGCGTGACCTCGCAGCCGGTGCCGGGGGCCCTGTTCGTGCCCTTCACGGCCCAGACGCGCATGAGCGGGGCCGACCTGCCGGCCGCGAAGGGCGGGGCGGGTGAGTGGGTTCTGCTGCGCAAGGGCGCCGTCGAGGCGCTGCGCCACCATGTTGAGGCGCTGGGCGGGCGTCTGCCGCCCGAGGTGGTCCAGGCCGCCGACGCGGTGGCACGCCGGGGCAGCACGCCGCTGGCCGTGGCCGAGGGCGCGCGCGTGCTGGGCGTGGTGGAGCTCAAGGACATCGTCAAGGCGGGCATCCGCGATCGCTTCGCCGAGCTGCGGCGCATGGGCATCCGTACGGTGATGATCACGGGCGACAACCGGCTCACCGCCGCCGCCATCGCGGCCGAGGCCGGTGTGGACGACTTCCTGGCCGAGGCCACGCCCGAGGACAAGCTGCGCCTCATCCGCCAGTACCAGGCCGAAGGCCGGCTGGTGGCCATGACCGGCGACGGCACCAACGACGCGCCCGCGCTGGCCCAGGCCGACGTGGCCGTGGCCATAGGCAGCGGCACGCAGGCCGCCAAGGAGGCCAGCAACATGGTGGACCTGGACTCCAACCCCACCAAGCTGCTGGAGGTGGTGGAGACCGGCAAGGCGCTGCTGATGACGCGCGGCTCGCTCACCACCTTCTCCATCGCCAACGACGTGGCCAAGTACTTCGCCATCATCCCGGCGATCTTCATGGGCACCTATCCGCACCTGGGCGCCCTGAACGTCATGGATCTGGCCAGCCCGTCCTCGGCCATCCTGAGCGCCGTGATCTTCAACGCGCTGATCATCGTCGTGCTCATCCCGCTGGCGCTCAAGGGCGTGCGCTACCGGCCCGTCGGCGCATCTGCGCTGCTGCGCCGCAACCTGGCGGTCTATGGACTGGGCGGGCTGGTCGTGCCCTTCGTGGGCATCAAGCTGATTGACATGCTGCTGGCCGCCAGCGGCCTGGTGTGAAGGAGCCGGAGATGAACAACAACCTCAACCCCAACCAAGGCCCGAGCCAGCGCCACGCGCTGCTGCGCCCGGTGCTGGCCCTGTTTGCCTTGCTGAGCGTGCTGACCGGCATCGTCTACCCGCTGGCCGTGACCGGCGCGGCGCGCGCCGTGTTCCCGCAGCAGGCGGCGGGCAGCCTGGTCGTGCAGGGCGAAACCGTCGTGGGCTCGGCGCTGATCGGCCAGTCCTTCAGCGACCCCCGCCATTTCTGGGGCCGGCCGTCGGCCACGGCGCCCATGGCTTACAACGCGGCGGCTTCCTCGGGGTCGAACCAGGGCCCGCTGAACCCGGCCCTGGTCGACGCGGTCCGGGCCCGCATCGAAGCCCTGCGCGCGGCCGACCTCGGCAACCAGGCGCCCGTGCCCGCCGATCTGGTCACCGCCTCGGCCAGCGGGCTGGACCCGCACATCAGCCCCGCCGCCGCCCTGTACCAGGCGCCGCGCATCGCCCGCCTGCGCGGCCTGGCGCCGCAGCAGTTGGTGGATCTGGTGGGGCAGCATACGGAGCAGCCGCTGCTGTTCGGCCTGATCGGCGAGCCGCGCGTGAACGTGCTGGCGCTCAACCTGGCGCTGGACGCCGCCCATGGCCGATGACTGGCTGCACCTGCTGTGCGCCCTGGCGGCGCTCGGTGTGCCCGTGCTGCTGGCCTGGGTGTTGGTGAGCCGGGGCCAGCGCCGCCGGCGCCGCCCCGCCCGCGGTGGCCGCCCGGCACCGCCCATGCGTTAACCTGCCCTCGCCATGCCCGAAGCCAGCCGCCCCGACCCCGACGCCCTGCTCGCGCAACTGCGCGCCGACGAGGTGCGCGCGCAGCGTGGCCGCCTGCGCATTTACTTCGGCGCCAATGCCGGGGTGGGCAAGACCTGGGCCATGCTCAGCGCGGCCCGGCGCGAACGGGAGGCCGGCCGCGACGTGGTGATCGGCGTGGTCGAAACCCATGGCCGCAGCGAGACCGCCGCGCTGGTCGAGGGGCTGGAGGCCCTGCCGCCGTGCGAGCGGCACTACCGCGGCAAGCTGCTGCGCGAGTTCGACCTGGACGGCGCGCTGCTGCGCCACCCGCAGGTGCTGCTGGTGGACGAACTGGCGCACAGCAACGCGCCCGGCTCGCGCCACGCCAAGCGCTGGCAGGACGTGGAGGAGCTGCTGGCCGCCGGCATCGACGTGTGGACCGCGCTCAATGTGCAGCACCTGGAGAGCCTGAACGGCACGGTGGGCGCCATCACCGGCATCCGCGTGAACGAGACCGTGCCCGACAGCGTGCTGGACGAGGCCGACGAGGTGACCCTGGTCGATGCCACGCCCGACGAAATGGCGGCGCGGCTGGCCGCCGGCAAGGTCTACCTGCCCCAGCAGGCCGAGCGCGCGGCGCAGAACTTCTTTCGCAAGGGCAACCTGATCGCGCTGCGCGAGATCGCCCTGCGCCGCACGGCCGACCACGTCGAGGACGACGTGCGGGGCTGGCGCATCGAGCAGTCGGGCGAGAGCGGCGCGCCGGGGGGCGGCGCACCCCCGGCGTGGAACACCTCGGGCGCCATCCTGGCGGCCGTGGGGCCGGAGCAGGACGCGGCGCAGACCGTGCGCGCGGCGGCCCGCATGGCGGGCCAGCTCAATGTGCGCTGGCATGCCGTCTACGTGGAAACGCCGCGCCTGGCGCGGCTGGACGATGCCGCGCGCGACCGCATCCTGGCCGTGCTGCACCTGGCGCAGGAGCTGGGCGCGGAAACCGCCGTACTGAGCGACGAGCAGGTGGCGCCCGCGCTGGCCGAACAGGCGCAGCGCCTGAACTGCGCCATGCTGGTGCTGGGCCGTGGCCGCGCGCGCGCCGGCTGGCGCCGCTGGGCCGGGCGCTGGTGCGCGCCGCTGGCGCTGCGGCTGGCGCGCATCGCGCCCACGCTGGACCTGGTCAGCGTGGCCCCGGCCGACAGCGCCCGCCGCCTGGCGCGCACGCCCTGGGCGGCCCCGGCGCGTGGAGAACTGCCCGAGGAGCCGGATGCCGCCACCTGGCCCGGCTTTGCCTGGGCCGTGGGCAGCAGCGTGGCCCTCACCGGGCTGGCTGCGCCGCTGTCGGGCGTGCTGGAGCTGACCAACATCGTCATGCTCTACCTGCTGGGCGTGGTGGGCGTGGCGTGGCGTTTCGGGCGCGGGCCGGCGGCCCTCGCGGCGGCGATGAACGTCATGGCCTTCGACTACTTCTTCGTGCTGCCCACCTTCTCGTTCGCGGTGAGCGACGTGCAGTACCTGCTGACCTTCGCCGTCATGCTGGGCGTAGGCCTGCTGGTGGGGCAGCTCACGGCGGGCCTGCGCTTCGCGGCCAGCGTGTCGGCGGGGCGCGAGCGGCGCGCGCAGTCGCTGTTCGAGCTGGCGCGCGAGCTGTCGGCGGCGCTGCAGGCCAGCCAGGTCGAGGCGCTGGGCGCGGCGGCGGTGCAGCGCCATTTCGGCGGCGAGGCCCGGGTGCTGCTGACCGACGCCCAGGACCGGCTCGTGCCCCCGTCCGATCCGCCCGAGGGGTTCGACTTCAGCGTGGCCGACTGGGCCTTCCGCCAGGGCCAGAGCGCGGGCCTGACCACGGCCACCCTGTCGGCCCAGCCCTGGCACTACGTGCCGCTGGTGGCGCCCATGCGCGTGCGCGGCGTGCTGGCGCTGCGTCCGGCGCAGCCGCGCTGGCTGGTGATTCCCGAGCAGGCGCGGCAGCTGGAAACCCTGGCGCGCCAGATCGCCATTGCCGTGGAGCGCGTGCATTACGTCGAGGTGGCGCAGCAGGCGGTGGTGGACATCGAGTCCGAGCGCCTGCGCAACGCCTTGCTGGGCGCCATCTCGCACGACGTGCGCACGCCGCTGACGGCGCTGATCGGGCTGGCCGAGTCGCTGCGCACGCTGGCGCCGCCGCTGTCGCCCGCGCAGGCGCAGGCGGCGCAGGCCATCGTGGCCCAGGCGCGCGCGCTGAGCACGCTGGTGGGCAACCTGCTGGACATGGCGCGGCTGGAAAGCAGCGCCAGCGGCGCCGTGCAGCTGCGGCGCGAGTGGCAGTCGGTGGAGGAGGTCGTGGGCGCGGCCATCCGCGCCGCGCAGCCGGCCCTGGGCGGCATGGCGGTGCGCACCGAGTTGGCGCCCGAGCTGCCGCTGGTGGAGTTCGACGCCGTGCTGATCGAGCGCGTGCTGGTCAACCTGCTGGAGAACGCCGCGCGCTACGGCGCGCCGCCCATCGTCGTGGCGGCCAGCGCGCTGCCGCAGGCGCTGCGCATCACCGTGCGCGACCACGGCCCGGGCCTGCCGCCCCACCTGCGCGGGCGCGAGCAGGTGCTGTTCGACAAGTTCACCCGCGGCCAGGCAGAGTCCACCACGCCCGGCGTGGGGCTGGGCCTGGCCATCTGCAAGGCCATCGTGCAGGCGCATGGCGGCGAGATCTCGGCCACGAACGCCGCCGCCGATGCGCATGGCAGCGGCGGTGCGGCGTTCACCATCGAGCTGCCGCGCCGTCCGCCGCCCGCCGTTACCGAATGAAATCCTATGTCTTCTCCCCCTAGCCTCACCGCCATCGTGATCGAGGATGAACCCCAGATCCGCCGCTTCGTGCGCGGCGCGCTGGAGGACGAGGGCTGGCTGGTGCACGAGGCCGCCACCCAGCGCGAGGGCCTGGTGGCCGCCGGCACGCGCCACCCCGACCTGCTGGTGCTCGACCTGGGCCTGCCCGACGGCGACGGCGTGGAGCTGATCCGCGACGTGCGCGGCTGGTCCAGCGTGCCCATCATCGTGCTCTCGGCGCGCGCCGACGAGGCCGACAAGATCGCTGCGCTGGACGCGGGAGCGGACGACTACCTCACCAAGCCCTTCGGCACCGGCGAGCTGCTGGCACGCGTGCGCGCCAACCTGCGGCGTACGCGTGCCGCGGCGGGCGAGGCGCCCGCGCCGGCCGATGCGGTGTTCCGCTTTGGCGAGGAGGCCGGGGCGGTGGAGGTGGACCGCGCCCGGCGCGTGGTGCGCCGCGCCGGCGACGAGGTGCACCTGACCCCCACCGAGTACCGTTTGCTCTCCGTGCTGGTGGCCAACGCCGGGCGCGTGCTCACCCAGCGCCAGTTGCTGCGCGAGGTCTGGGGGCCGGCGCACAGCGACCAGAGCCACTACCTGCGCGTCTACATGGGCCACCTGCGCGGCAAGCTTGAGGTCGACCCGGCGCAGCCACGCCACCTGCTCACCGAGACGGCGGTGGGCTACCGCCTGCTGCCCTGACCGGGGGCGCTGCGGCCCCTACACTGCGGGCCCATGACGATGCCCCAGTTCCCCGCCATGCTGCTGGCCGCCGGCCGCGGCGAGCGCATGCGCCCGCTGACCGATGCCTGTCCCAAACCATTGCTCGAAGTGCGCGGGCGGCCGCTGCTGGAGTGGCACCTGCGTGCGTTGGTCGAAGCGGGTGTCGAGCGCGCCGTGATCAACACCGCGTGGCTGGGCGAGCAGATTGGCCACCGGTTTTCAGATGTTTTTGCCGTCGAAGGCAAGCGGGACAAGCGCGAGCAGCTATCAATTTCATACTCCCATGAAGGCCGGGATTTCGGTCGCGCGCTGGAGACGGCCGGCGGTATCGCACGCGCGCTGCCGCAGCTGGGGCCGGTGTTCTGGCTGGCGGCGGGCGATGTGTTCGCGCCCGACTTCACCTTCGAGGCGCAGGCCGTGCAGCGGTTCGTGGCCGGCGATGCCCTGGCCCATCTGTGGCTCGTGCCCAACCCGCCGCACCACCCGNGTCGCCCGAGGGGTTGGCGCTGAATCTGCCGGCGCAGGACCCGCGGCCGCGCTACACCTACAGCACCATCGCCCT
Source organism: Diaphorobacter sp. J5-51 (assembly GCF_001023515.1). Lineage (NCBI taxonomy): Bacteria > Pseudomonadati > Pseudomonadota > Betaproteobacteria > Burkholderiales > Comamonadaceae > Diaphorobacter > Diaphorobacter sp. J5-51. The sequence goes on from NZ_JSYI01000117.1 coordinate 28,470, forward strand.
GCTGCGCGCCGAGCTGTTCACCGCGCCCTGGTGCGACATCGCACCCGGCAACCCCGAGGGTGTGGCCGCGCCCCTGGCGCCGCTGCTGCGCCGCGCCATGGATGCGGGGCGGGTGACGGCGACGCTCCATACCGGGCGCTGGACCGATGTGGGTACGCCAGAGCGGCTGGCCGAGCTGAACGCCGGCTGAGGCAGCGTCCGTCGGCTATCGGCTCAGGCGCCTGGCGCGGATGCGGGGGCCGAGGCAGCGCCCGACGCGGGCTCGGAGGGGTCTGATGCCGGCTCGGCGGGCGGCGGCGGAGGCAGCAACTCGGGCGCGGGCGCCAGCGCGGTGGCCGATGCGGGATGGGCGGGCTGCACATCGATGGCCGGGCCGTTCTCGCAGTTGCGGAACTGCCACTGGCTGGGCAGAAAGCGGGCCTGCGGCCCGTCGGGTGCGGGCTTGCCCACTTCGGCCTGCACGTCGTAGGGAATGTGCGGCACCTGGAACAGGGCGATCTGGCCCTGGCGGCACAGCAGCGCGGGTACCACCTTGTTCAGCTCCCAGTCCTTGGTGTCGGTGTTGTAGCGGTACAGCGGGCCAATACGCTGGTCCTGGGCCAGTTCTACGCGCATCGGCAGCACCTGCATCGCCTGGGCCCATACGCCGGCCACGAGCACGGGCTGCGGAAAGCGCACCGCCTCCAGGCCGCGCAGGGACACGGGCTGCACCGGCGCGCCGTTGTCGAAGGGGTCCAGCCGGTTGATCAGGCTGCCCGCGGGAATCACCAGTTCGCCGTACTGCACGTCGTGCGGCAGCACGAAGCGTTCGCGGTGGGTGCGATGCACGGCGCTGTCCTGGCGCGTCTGCTGCGCGCGACCCGACAGGTACAGGCGCAGGCCCAGCCAGGCATCGCACACCACGGCCACGGCGCACAGGGCGACCAGCACGCGGCGGTCCAGCCGCGGCTTGTTGGGAACATCGATATACCGCGCATAGAACGCGTAGAAAAGCAGGGCCACGGTCAGCACCAGGCCCAGCAGGGGGATGAGGGTGGTCAGCAGGAAGGACATGCGGCGAGTCTGCCACGGCGCCTGGGCGCCGCCGCGCGCGCCGGCCGTTGGGCCCACAATGGCAGCATGACCACGCCCAGCTCCCTCTACGCGCAGCGTCGCGCCCGCCTTGCCGCCCAGTTGGGCGCGGGCGGCATCGCCATCGTGCCCACCGCCCCGCTGCAGCAGCGCAACCGCGACAGCGAGTTTCTCTACCGCCACGACAGCTACTTCTACTACCTCACGGGCTTTGCCGAGCCGGGCGCGTGGCTGGTGCTGACCGCGGAAGGCCACAGCACTCTGTTTTGCCAGCCCAAGGACCTGGAGCGCGAGATCTGGGATGGCTACCGCCTGGGGCCCGAGGCGGCCCTGGCCACCCTGGGCGTGGACGCCGCGCACTCCGTGGCCGATATCGACGCGCGCCTGCCGCGCCTGCTGGAAAACCGCGGCAGCGTCTGGTTCCCCTTCGCCACCCACCCAGGGCTGGCTGCGCGTGTGGAAGGCTGGCTGAACCAGGTGCGCGCACGCGTGCGGTACGGCGCGCTGTGCCCCGCGCAGCAGGGTGATCTGTGCACGCTGCTCGACGAGATGCGCCTGATCAAGGACGCGCACGAGCTGGACCTGATGCGCCGCGCCGCCGCCATCAGCGCCCGCGCCCATGTGCGCGCCATGCAGCGCAGCAGCCGCATGCTGCGCGCCGGCCAGGATGTGCGCGAATTTCACCTGGATGCCGAGCTGCTGCACGCCTTCCGCGAAGAGGGCTCGCAGTGCCCGGCCTACGGCTCCATCGTCGCGGCGGGCGCCAACGCCTGCGTGCTGCACTACCGCGCCGACGCCGCGCCCGTGCGCGCGGGCGAGCTGGTGCTGATCGACGCGGGCTGCGAGCTGGACGGCTACGCCAGCGACATCACGCGCACCTTCCCGGCCGATGGCCGCTTTACCGGCCCGCAGCGCGCGCTGTACGACCTGGTGCTGGACAGCCAGAAGGCGGCCATCGCCGCCACGCGCGCGGGCAGCCGCTTCAACGAGCCGCACGACGCCACCGTGGCGGTGCTGGCGCAGGGCATGCTGGATCTGGGCCTGCTGGATAAAGACAAGGTGGGTACGGCGCAGGACGTGATCGAGCAGCGCGCGTATTTTCAGTTCTATATGCACCGCACCAGCCACTGGCTGGGCATGGATGTGCACGACTGCGGCAGCTACGTGGAGCCGGGCGAACTGGGCCAGGTGAGCGAGCGCCGCGACCCGCTGTCGGGCGAGCTGATCGCCAACCGCCCCAGTCGCATCCTGCGCCCGGGCATGGTGCTGACCATCGAGCCGGGCCTGTATGTGCGCCCGGCGCCCGGCGTGCCAGAGCAGTTTCACCACATCGGCATCCGCATCGAGGACGACGCCATCGTGACCGACAGCGGCTGCGAGCTCATCACCCGCGGCGTGCCCGTGGAGGCTGACGAGATTGAGGCTTTGATGCAGGGTTGAAGTGAAACAACCCCCTGTCGCGCTTCGCGCCTTCCCCCCTCTCTCGCAACGCTGCGCGCTGCGGGAAGGGGGACGCCACCAGCGCGGCGGGGCGGCCCTTGCGCGGTGGCCCTGGCCCAGGTCGCGCCAGCCTCATGCGTCGCAGGTGCTGCGTAGCGCCAGCGAAAACTGAAATGCGGTTGGGAACCGTCACGTAACCGGTTCTGTGCAAAATAGAAACCCAATTACATCCAAAGGACGGCCAACGCCATGCAGATCTACCGCGCCACCAAGATCGTCGCCACCCTGGGCCCCGCCTCCAGCGACCCGCAGCTGCTGGAGCAGATGATTGCCTCGGGCGTCAACGTGGTGCGGCTGAACTTCAGCCACGGCAAGGCGCAGGATCATGTGGAGCGCGCCGCCATGGTGCGCGAGGCCGCCCAGCGCGTCGGGCGCGAGGTGGCCATCATGGCCGACCTGCAGGGCCCCAAGATCCGCGTGGGCAAGTTTGCCGACGGCCGCGTCATGCTGGAGTCGGGCCAGCCCTTTGTGCTGGACGCGTCGCGCGCTGAAGCTGGCGACCTGCGGGGCGTGGGCCTGGACTACAAGGAGCTGCCGCGCGACGTGAAGCCCGGCGACGTGCTGCTGCTCAACGACGGCCTCATCGTGCTGCAGGTGGACGCCGTGCGCGGCGAGGCCGTGCACACCACGGTGAAGGTGGGCGGCGAGCTGTCCAACAACAAGGGCATCAACAAGCAGGGCGGGGGGCTGACGGCGCCGGCCCTCACCGGCAAGGACATGGATGACATCAAGACCGCCATGAGCTTTCAGGCCGACTACGTGGCGGTGAGCTTTCCCAAAAACGCCACCGACATGGAGATGGCGCGCCAGCTGTGCAACGTGGCCGCGGCCGAATACCGCCACAAGCCCGGCCTGATCGCCAAGATCGAGCGTGCCGAGGCCATCCCCCGCCTGGAGGAGATCCTGCGCGTGTCCGACGGCATCATGGTCGCGCGCGGCGACCTGGCCGTGGAGGTGGGCAACGCCGCCGTGCCCGCGCTGCAAAAGCGCATGATCCGCATGGCGCGCGACATGGACAAGGTCGTCATCACCGCCACACAGATGATGGAGAGCATGATCACCAACCCCGTGCCCACGCGCGCCGAGGTCAGCGACGTGGCCAACGCCGTGCTGGATGGCACCGACGCGGTGATGCTCAGCGCCGAGACGGCGGCCGGCAAATACCCGCTGGAGACGGTGCAGGAGATGGCCAAGATTTGCGCCGCCGCCGAGGCCGCCGAAGACTTTGACCGCGACTCCGACTTCATCGGCCAGACGGCAGGGCGCATTGACCAGTCCATCGCCATGGGGGCGCTTTTCACAGCCCACCACCTGGGCGCCAAGGCCATCGTTGCCATGACCGACAGCGGCTCCACCGCGCTGTGGATGAGCCGCCACCGCATCCACATTCCCATCTACGCGCTCACGCCCCGGGTGGCCACGCAGCGGCGCATGGCCATGTTTCGCAACGTGCGCCCGCTGCTCATGGACACCAGCGCCGACCGCGACACCGCGCTGGAGCAGGCCGAGAACCACTTGAAGATGCGCAACATCGTGCAGCAAGGCGACCTGTACGTGATCACCTGCGGCGAGCCCATGGGCGCGCCCGGCGGCACCAACATGCTGAAGATCTGCCGCGCAGGCTGACTGCGATCACGGCGCCGATCACGGCGTGAAAGGCATTCAGCCTTTTACAACCCCCGTTTTCTTCAGCGACCGCACAAGAATATACAAAACGAGCCAGCCAACCAATCCGACAAGGAAGAATTCGATGGCTGGCAAGGCCGCCGCGCCAATGATGCGGAACTCGCTCCATAGCTTTGAAGTCATGAGGGCGAGAATCAACAAGAAAAACGTGTTGTATTCCTTGACGAGAACGCGGCTCCAGTTGAAGCGCATTTCTGCAATTGAGCTGCTCCAGCCCTTCCAGCGCGGCAGCCAGCGGTTCACGCGACGGCAATACTGGTTGTATTCTTCTCCGAATTTATTCCTTAAAAAATCTTCCTCTGCCGCCACGATGCTGCCATAGACAAAAATGATGAATGGAACCACGATCAGGTGAAAGGCATACGAATGGACAATGAATGCAAAACCCACGGCCATCAGGATGTTGCCAACATAGAGCGGGTTCCGGCAGTGTGCGAAAACGCCGCCCTGTATTAATTTGCTGGCATAGACCTGGCGGTTTTTCCCGCCTCTTTCAATGTATTCATAACCAATCGTGACGATGCGCAGGGCTTGCCCCATCAGGGCGATGATGACTCCTGCTACATCGAATGCGATATTCAGGTCTGATCGCCCAAGGGGGTATGACGGCTGCTCCAGCAGAAGGGCCAGGATGAGCAGCAAAGGTCCCAATATGTTGCGGTAGCGAAAGAAAAACTTTCCGATATTTTTATTCATATGCCTATGCGTTCTTCAGGTTTGATTTTCGGAAGGGTGAGGCAAAAATTCATGGCAGGCGCTGAAAAATGGTTTCTGCTTGAAGGCGGCTTACTTGATGGCCAGGAATCCCTCGAAGCAAATCATCTTCTGGATCGTCATGATGTCCTGGAAGCCCGCTCGCCTGAGTAAATCAATGTTGCCCTGGGTTGAAAACGGCTCCATGACGCCCTTGATGCTCCGGGATTTGTTGATGATTTCGGCTTCGCTGAAGCCGTTGTCAATTTTGAAATCGATATAGACCTGGTTTGCATAGTCCTGAAACCTGCCATCAGGAGCGCGGACTTTTTCAAACATGAAAAAGGCTCCGCCCCAGTTCAGGGTTTGGTAGATTTTTTCGACAAGTGCCTGCCTGATTCTCGGGGGCATGAATTGAATGGTGTAATTGGCAATCACCATGTCGCATGGCTGTAGCTCAATATCCAGCACATTGGCGTTGATGAAGGAGATGCGCGAATCATGGGCGGCATTGTTGATGGCTTTGCCAATCATGTCTGGCACGGTATCAATGCCGATGAGTTTTAGCGCGTCTTTTTGTGGGTGTTGCTCGGCAAGCTTGAGTAGCATCTGGCCGGTGGAGCAGCCAATATCGTAAATAATGCTGTCTGGTTTTAGAAAGAAATCGCTGTAGCGGCGAATTAGATCGTGGCCGTGTGCGTACAGCGGGATTGATTTTTGTATATGGGAATCAAAACTCTCGCTGATGTTATGGAAAGACCATCCCGCATTGTGTTGATTGATGTTTTCGTCAACAGCCTTCATTCTCTGTCCTCTTGATGTGAGAAAAGAATTAAAACAATCCAGGGCGCCATGGCAATGGGTGTCTGGTGGCGCCTGATCAATACATTCGCCAGCAGGCACGCAAGGGCGCCTTGCCTTCCGTGCAAGGGTGTTGCGCAGGAAGTGGCGGGCAAGGCGGATGAAAGACTTGGCCCCCGGATGTTCGGCACCATAGGCTTGGGCACTTAACAGGGGCTTAACTTTTGCCGGGGGTGGCGCGGCGACAATGGGGCCATGCGAATCCTTGTGGTGGAAGACGATGCGGGCATTGCCGACGGGCTGCGCACCAACCTGCAGCAACGCGGTTATGCCGTGGATGTGTGCGATGGCGTTGCCTCGGCCTGGAACGCGTTGCGCGCCGAGCCCTTCGACGCCGTGCTGCTGGACCTGGGGCTGGCCGACGGTGAAGGCAGCGAACTGTTGCAGCGATTGCGAACGAGCCCGCCAACTGCCGGCCTGGGGGCGGGCGCGCCGACGCTGCCCGATCCTGCGACGCCCGTGCTCATCGTGACCGCCCGTGACCGGGTCAGTCAGCGCATTGCGGGCCTGGACCAGGGCGCCGACGACTACCTGGTCAAGCCCTTTGATGTCGATGAGCTCGACGCACGTTTGCGTGCGCTGCTGCGCCGGGCGGCGGGACGGGCATCGCCCACCATCCGCTATGGGGCTATTGAAGTGGATCCGGCAGCGCGCACGGTGGTGCAGGATGGCAAACCGGTCGAGATGTCGCCCCGCGAGTTTTCCGTGTTGCTGGTGCTGCTGCAGGCCCGGGGCCGTGTGCTGTCACGCCAGCAGATCGAAGAGCGCCTGTACAGCTGGCAGTCGGCCATCGAAAGCAACGCGGTGGAAGTGCATATCCACCATTTGCGGCGCAAGCTGGGCAGCGGGTGTATCCAGACCATGCGGGGCGTGGGCTACTTCATGCCGCAGGAGGCTGTGTGATGCCGGCACCGGATTCCGCTGACCAGCCGGCTACGGGAGCGGGTCGCCATTCCCTGACCCGGCACCTGCTGCTGTGCTCCCTGGGTGCGCTGGTGCTGGTGTGGGGCAGCTTTGTGTTCATGGGATACCGGGCCGGAGTGCACGAAGCCGATGAACTGACCGATGGCCATCTGGCCAGTGTGGCGGCGCTGCTCATCAATCTGCGCGCTTCCGAGGCCGTGGAGGCGTCCGTCACCACGCAGCGCACGCCGATGCCGTGGCTCAAATCGCATGATTACCAGCAATCCATCAGCGTGGTGCAGTGGGATGCCAGCGGGCGGGTGCTGGCGCAAAGCGGCAGCGCGCCATTGCCCGACTTCGAGGTCCCGGAGGGGTTTGCCGACTTGCGCCTGGGGCCGCAGGCCGTGGCCTGGCGCAGTTTTTCGCATTGGGATGCGGCAAAAGCCCGCAAGGTCATGGTGCTGCTGGAGTTGCGCGAGCGTGACGAGCTCGCGCAGGACATCGCCGAGCAGATGGTCGAGCCCGGGCTGTGGCTGCTGCCCGTGGTGGCGCTGGCCCTGGGCCTGGCCTTGTGGCGCGGCTTGCAGCCCCTGTATGCGCTGTCCGCCGAGGTGGCGGCGCTGGACCCCTCCAGTACGCAGCGGCTGGCGTCACGCCACGCATGGCGCGAGCTTGAGTCGGTGGTGGCGTCCATCAACACCCTGCTGGATCGGCAGCAGGACGCCCTGGTGCGCGAGCGCCGCCTGGCCAACGAAGTGGCCCACGAGCTGCGCACGCCGCTGTCGTCCATAGCGCTGCAGGCCAGTGCGCTGGGCGGAGGGCTGGAGCCGCAAGCCCAGGCGCAGGCCGTGGCGCGGATAGGGCAGGACGCACTGCGTGCCGGCCATGTGCTCAATCAGTTGCTGGCGCTGGCACGGGCCAGCCGTGCACAGTTGCATGAGGCCAAGGCGCCGGTGGATCTGGTGGCCATGGCGCGTGCGGTGTGTGCCGACTATGCGCAGGCCGCGTGGCAGCGGGGAGGCGAGATCGCCCTGGAGGCGCCCGATGGCCTGGAGTTGGCGGGGAATGCGGTGCTGCTGGATCTGGCGCTGCGCAACCTGGTCGAGAACGCCCTCAAGCACACGCCGCACGGCACCCGGATTTCGGTGCAGATCGGGCAGTCCGACGCCGGGGCGGCCTGGCTGCAGGTGTGTGACGACGGCGGGCGGCTCAAGGCGGGCAGCGAGCGCTTGGCGCACCCGGTGGACAGCCTGCATCTGGGGCATGAAATTGTGTTGCGCGTGGCAGAAATGCATGGCGGCGCCTTTGGCGCGGCTGCCGCGCCGGCGCCATTCACCACCAGCTACCGCCTGGATTTCCCGCAGCTTGCCACGGTGGTGGCCGGTTAAGATCGCGGGTTACCAAGCGGTTACCGCCGCCTGATCCTCAACCCTCGAACGGATTCACGACCATGTCCCTCGTCTCGATGCGCGAACTGCTCGACCATGCCGCCGACAACGGCTATGGCATCCCCGCCTTCAACGTCAACAATCTGGAGCAGGTGCAGGCCGTGATGGCTGCCGCCGATGAGGTGGGCGCGCCGGTGATCCTGCAAGCCAGCGCCGGCGCCCGCAAGTACGCCGGCGAGAGCTTTATCAAGCACCTGATCGCCGCCGCTGCCGAGGCGTATCCGCACATCCCCCTGGTCATGCACCAGGACCACGGCACCAGCCCCGCCATCTGCAAGGGCGCGCTGGAGCTGGGCTTCGGCTCGGTGATGATGGACGGCTCGCTGCGCGAAGACGGCAAGACCCCCGCGGACTTCGACTACAACGTGCGCGTCACCCAGGAAGTGGTGGCCATGGCCCACAAGATCGGCGCTACCGTCGAAGGCGAACTGGGCTGCCTGGGCAGCCTGGAGACCGGCGAGGCGGGTGAGGAAGACGGCGTCGGCGCGGCTGGCAAGCTCAGCCACGCCCAGCTGCTCACGGACCCCGAGGAAGCCGCGCAGTTCGTCCAGGCTACGCAGCTGGACGCGCTGGCGATTGCCATCGGCACCAGCCACGGCGCCTACAAGTTCTCGCGCCCGCCCACGGGTGACGTGCTGTCGATCCGCCGCGTCAAGGAAATCCACGCGCGCATTCCCAACACCCACCTGGTGATGCACGGCTCGTCCAGCGTGCCGCAGGATCTGCTGGCCCTCATCAACCAGTTTGGCGGCAAGATGAAGGAAACCTACGGCGTGCCCGTGGCCGAGATCCAGGAAGCCATCAAGCACGGCGTGCGCAAGATCAACATCGACACCGATATCCGCTTGGCCATGACCGGGGCGGTGCGCAAGTTCCAGGCCGAGAACCCGGACAAATTCGACATGCGCGAGTGGATGAAGCCCGCGCGCGAGGCCGCCAAGGCGATCTGCAAGCAGCGCTACCTGGAGTTCGGCTGCGAAGGCCAGGGCGCCAAGGTCAAGGGCGCCACGCTGGCCGTGATGGCGCAGAAGTACGCGGCGGGCGAGCTGGCGCAGGTGGTGAACTGAGCGAGCAACAGTCGCTGAGCGACTGCCCCGGCAGTTTGCGATAACAAGCAGGGTAACGGCAGCCTTCGGGCTGCCGTTTTCTTTTGTGGGCAATGCGCGTTCTTCTGGCGGTTATCGCACGTGATCCGGGCGGAAAAATTCTTCATGTAAGATCATGTACAAAACTTTGAGGAGAAACCGCATGCAATCCAACCCCGTAGCCCAGGCGCAGCGCATAGGCGTGCCCAGGGAGATCTTTGCTGGCGAGAAGCGCGTGGCCACCGTGCCGGATGTGGTCGAAAAGCTCATCAAGCTGGGCTTTTCCGTGGCGGTGGAGTCCGGCGCCGGTGAGGGGGCCAACTTCAGCGACGACGCCTACCGCGCCGCCGGGGCGGAGATCATCGACGGCGCCGCAGCGCTGTGGGCCGCGTCCGACATCGTCTTCAAGGTGCGCCCGCCCAGCGGGGCCGAGGTGGGGCTGATGCGCGAGGGCGGCACGCTGATCGACTTCATCTGGCCTGCGCAGAACCCCGATCTGATGCAGCAGCTGGCCGCGAAAAAGGCCACCGTGCTGGCCATCGACTGCCTGCCGCGCACGCTGAGCCGTGCGCAGAAGATGGATGCGCTGACCTCCACGGCCGGCGTCAGCGGCTACCGCGCCGTGATCGAGGCGGCGAATGCCTTTGGCCGCTTCTTCAACGGCCAGATCACGGCGGCGGGCAAGGTGCCCCCGGCCAAGGTGTTCATCGCGGGCGCGGGCGTGGCCGGTTTGGCCGCCATCGGCACGGCGGCCAACCTGGGCGCCGTGGTGCGCGCCAACGACACGCGCGCCGAGGTGGCCGACCAGGTCAAGTCGCTGGGCGGCGAGTTCGTCAAGGTGGACTATGAAGAAGAAGGCTCGGGCGGCGGCGGCTACGCCAAGGTGATGAGCGAGGGCTTTCAGGCCGCGCAGCGCCAGATGTACGCCACGGAAGCGAAGAACGCCGACATCATCATCACCACCGCGCTGATCCCCGGCAAACCCGCGCCCAAGCTCATCACCGCCGAGATGGTGCAGAGCATGAAGCCCGGCAGCGTGATCGTTGACATGGCCGCCGAGCAGGGCGGCAACTGCGAGCTGACCGTGCCCGGCGAGGCCGTGGTGCGCCATGGCGTGACCATCATCGGCTACACCGACCTGGCCTCGCGCCTGGCCAAGCAGTCTTCCACCCTGTACGCCACCAACCTGCTGCGCCTGACCGAAGAGCTGTGCAAGGCCAAGGACGGCGTGGCCGTGGTCAACATGGAGGACGACGCGATTCGCGGCCTCACCGTCATCAAGGACGGCGCGGTGACCTGGCCCGCGCCGCCTTTGGCGCCGCCGCCCGCCCCCGCGCCCAAGGCCGCCGCTGCGCCGGTGGAGCAGAAGAAGTCGGGCCACGGCCACGGCGCGGGTGCGCCCATGCCCGCCAAGACGCTGGCCATTCTCTTTGCCGTGGCGGCGGTGGTGTTCTGGTTCATCGGGGCCTATGCGCCCGTGGCCTTCCTGGGGCATTTCACGGTGTTCGTGCTGGCCTGCTTCATCGGCTACATGGTGGTGTGGAACGTCACGCCCGCGCTGCACACGCCGCTGATGAGCGTGACCAACGCCATCTCCAGCATCATCGCCATCGGCGCGCTGGTGCAGATCGCGCCGCCCGAGGCCGGGGCGAACGGACGGCCCGATGGGCTCATCATGTGGCTGGCCTTCGCCGCGCTGGTGCTCACGGCCATCAATATGTTCGGCGGCTTTGCCGTCACGCGCCGCATGCTGGACATGTTCCGCAAATAAGAAACACAACGACAAGGAAAGACGGTCATGTCCCAAAGTCTCGCCACGGTGGCTTATCTTGGTGCCGCCATTCTCTTCATCCTCAGCCTGGGAGGGCTGTCCAACCCCGAAACCTCGCGCCGGGGCAACCTGTTCGGCATGATCGGCATGGCGCTGGCCGTGCTGGCCACGGTGTTCGGCCCGCGCGTGGGTGCATCGGGCATTGCCTGGATCGTGGGCGCGCTGGTCATCGGCGGCGGCATCGGCCTGTATGCCGCCAAGGCGGTCAAGATGACGCAGATGCCCGAGCTGGTCGCCCTCATGCACAGCCTGGTGGGCATGGCCGCCTGCCTGGTGGGTTTCGCCAGCTATGTGGATACCTCCATTGAGCTGCAGGGCGCCGAGAAGATCATCCACGAGGTGGAGATCTACGTCGGCATCCTGATCGGCGCCGTCACCTTCAGCGGCTCGCTCATCGCCTTCGGCAAGCTCAACGGCAAGATCGGCGGCAAGCCGCTGCTGCTGCCCGCACGCCACTGGCTCAACCTGGCGGCGCTGCTGGTGGTGATCTGGTTCGGCCGCGAGTTCCTGCGCGCCGAAACCGTGGAGCAGGGCATGCTGCCGCTGATCGTGATGACGGCGATCGCGCTGCTGTTCGGCATCCACATGGTCATGGCCATCGGCGGGGCCGACATGCCGGTGGTGGTGTCCATGCTCAACAGCTACTCGGGCTGGGCGGCGGCGGCCACGGGCTTCATGCTCAGCAACGACCTGCTGATCGTCACCGGCGCGCTGGTGGGCTCGTCGGGCGCCATCCTGTCCTACATCATGTGCCAGGCGATGAACCGCAACTTCATCAGCGTGATCGCGGGCGGCTTCGGCTCGGGCGGCGGCGCGCCCGCCAAGAAGGGCGAGGCGGCAGAGCCCCAGGGCGAGGTGGTGCCCGTCAGCGCCGCCGAGACGTCCGAGCTGCTGCGCGATGCCAAGAGCGTCATCATCGTGCCCGGCTACGGCATGGCCGTGGCCCAGGCCCAGCACACGGTCTATGAGATCACCAGAACCCTGCGCGACAAGGGCGTGGAAGTGCGCTTCGCCATCCACCCCGTGGCGGGCCGCATGCCCGGCCACATGAACGTGCTGCTGGCCGAGGCCAAGGTGCCCTACGACATCGTGATGGAGATGGACGAGATCAACGCAGACTTCCCCGACACCGACGTGGCCATCGTCATCGGCGCCAACGACATCGTGAACCCCAGCGCCCTCGACGACCCCGCCAGCCCGATTGCGGGCATGCCGGTGCTCGAAGTGTGGAAGGCCAAGACCTCCATCGTGATGAAGCGCTCCATGGCATCGGGTTACGCGGGTGTTGACAACCCGTTGTTCTACAAGGAGAACAACCGCATGCTGTTCGGCGACGCCAAGAAGATGCTCGACGAGGTGCTGGCGGGGCTGAAAGACTAGTTCTGTCCCGCATATCACGCCCCAAGTCGAGGGGGCATAATCTCCTGATAAAAGCACGGCCGTGCGAATTTATTCGCCACGGCTGGCAACCGATGCCATACATCAGGAGACAGCTGCATGACCGACCGCCCATGGCTTTCGGCGTACCCGCCGGGTGTGCCCTCCGACATTGATCCGACCCAGTACGCATCGCTGGTGCAGCTCATGGAGCAGGCATTCCGTGACTACGCGGATCGCACGGCCTACAGCTTCATGGGCAAGGAGGTCAGCTTCCGGGAGACCGACACCCTCAGCCGCCAGCTGGGGGCCTACCTGCAAAGCCTGGGCCTGGCGCGCGGTGACCGCGTCGCCATCATGATGCCCAATGTGCTCCAGTACCCGGTCGCGGTGGCTGCGGTGCTGCGCGCGGGGTTCGTGGTGGTCAACGTCAACCCGCTCTACACCCCGCGCGAGCTGGAGCACCAGCTCAAGGACTCGGGCGCCAAGGCCATCGTCATCATCGAGAACTTCGCCGCCACGCTGCAGGCGTGCATTGCCCAGACCGCCGTGCAGCATGTGGTGCTGTGCGCCATGGGTGACCGGCTGGGGTTGATCAAGGGACTGCTGGTCAACCAGGTGGTGCGCAACGTCAAGAAACTGGTGCCGCCCTATCAGCTGCCGGGCGCCGTGGGTTTCAACGACGCCCTGGCCCGGGGCGCGGCGGCCACGCTGTGCCAGCCCGACCTGGGGCCGGACGACATCGCCCTGCTGCAGTACACCGGCGGCACCACGGGCGTGAGCAAGGGCGCCGTGCTGCTGCACCGCAACCTGATCGCCAACGTGCTGCAGTCCGAGGCCTGGAACGACCCGGCGATGAAGCGCATCCCGGCGGGCGAGCAGCCCACCGGCGTGTGCGCGCTGCCGCTGTACCACATCTTCGCCTTCACGGTGAACATGATGCTGTTCATGCGAACGGGCGGCAAGCTCATCCTGATCCCGAATCCGCGCGACATCCCGGCCGTGCTCAAGGAGCTGTCCAAGCACCGCTTTCACAGCTTCCCGGCCGTCAGCACGCTGTTCAACGCGCTGGTCAACCACCCTGATTTCGACACCGTCAACTGGAGCCACCTGAAAGTCTCGGTCGGCGGCGGCATGGCCGTGCAGGCGGCGGTGGCCCGGCAGTGGCTGGACAAGACCGGCTGCCCCATCTGCGAGGGCTACGGCCTGTCGGAGACCAGCCCCTCGGCCAGCTGCAACCCGGTCACGTCCCGGGAGTTCTCGGGCAACATCGGCGTGCCCATTCCCGGCACCTGGATGCGCATCCTCGACCACGAGGGCCGCGACATCTCCGCCACCGGCAAGCATGGCGAGATTGCCATCAAGGGCCCGCAGGTCATGGCGGGCTACTGGCAACGCCCCGACGAGACCGCCAAGGTCATGACCGCCGATGGCTATTTCAAGTCGGGCGACATCGGTTTCATGGATGAGCGCGGCTACTTCAAGATCGTGGACCGCAAGAAGGACATGGTGCTGGTCAGCGGCTTCAAGGTCTATCCCAACGAGGTGGAGGAGGTGGTGGCCCTGGTTCCCGGCGTGCTGGAATGCGCGGCCGTCGGCGTGCCCGACGAGCGCACCGGCGAGGCCATCAAGCTGGTCATCGTCAGAAAAGACCCCCACCTGACCGAGGAGCAGGTGCGCGAATACTGCCGCGCCAACCTCACCGGCTACAAGCAGCCCAAGGTGATCGAGTTCCGCGACGAACTGCCCAAGACCCCGGTCGGCAAGATACTGCGCCGCGAGCTGCGCGATAAAAAATGAACAACCCCCTGTGGCGCTGCGCGGCTCGGTGCGGCCGCCAGAGGCGGTAGCCCTTCGGGCCGTCCAAGCCTGCGCAGGCAGGCTCGGAGCCGCGGCCCTCAGCCCTCGCTGCGGGTCGGCCCTTGCCCGGCTGCCGCCGAGATTGGGCGCGTCGGCTGCATACTCCTGGCCCATGACTACAGCCATTCTCAGCGCCCTGTCCGAAGAGCAGGGCGGCCTCATGCACGCCCTGCAGCAACCCGAGCAACTGCGTCACGCGGGCCGCGTCTTCTGGCGCGGCCGCCTGCATGGCCAGCCCGTGGTGCTGGCGCTGTCGGGCATAGGCAAGGTGGCGGCGGCCACCACGGCCGCCGTGCTGGCCGAGCGCTTCGGCCCGGCGCGCATGGTGTTCACCGGGGTGGCCGGCGGCGTGGGCGAGGGCGTGCAGGTGGGCGACGTGGTGGTGGCGCAGGACTACCTGCAGCACGACTTTGACGCCTCGCCCATCGTCCCGCGCTGGGAGGTGCCCGGCTACGGCGGCGCGCGCATGGACTGCGACGCAGCGCTGACTGCTCTTCTTTCAGGAGCTGTTCGCGATTGGTTGACAAGGGCTCAGGGTACTTTTGATGCAAATTCCCAGCCGCGACTCCACCAGGGCCTGATGGCCAGTGGCGACCGCTTCGTCTCGGCGGCGCAGGAGTCGCGCGCGCTGCGCGCAGCGCTGCTGGCCGCAGGCCACGACGTACTGGCCGTGGAGATGGAAGGCGCCGCCGTGGCCCAGGTCTGCCGCGACTACGGCCTGCCCTTCGCCGCCGTGCGCACCATCTCCGACCGCGCCGACGACAGCGCGCACGTCGATTTCCCCTGGTTCGTCGAGCATGTGGCCGGCCGCCATGCGCAGGGCATCGTCAACAGCCTTGTGCAGCGCCTATGAGCAGCACCCCGAGATCACCTGCGCGGGCGTGGGCATGCCCCGATTATTCGGCGGCCGGGCGGCCTTTCGCCAACCGGAGCCAGCCGACCAGCGTGCAGGCCATCAGCACGAAGCCGATGTAGCCGTAGGCCGGGTAAACGGTGCCGACGAGCTGGATGAATCCGACGAAGCTCCCTGCCAGGGCGAGCGCGCCCGCGATGGCGCTGGTGGTGCGAAAGCGCCGCTTCGACGCGGCGGCGGTGGGCGTGATGCGCGCGACGAAGGCGTAGAGCATGCCCACCGCCGTGTTCAGGATCATGCCGAAGATCACCAGCGACATCAGGTGGCCCAGCCATGGCGAGATCTGCGTGGCCAGGGCCAGCATGGGCATGGACACGCCGCTCAGGCTGTCCATGCGCCAGTACATGGCGGCGGCGATCAGCAGCATCAGCACGCCCAGCAGCAGGCCGCCAAGCACGCCGCCCCACAGCGCGTTGCGGCGCGAGCTTGCCTGCCCGCCCATGATGACCAGGAACGGCAGGCCCGCGACCAGGTTGTACGACACGTACAGCAGCGCCGCCACCAGCCAGTGGCCCGCTCCCCGGGGCTGCTGCGCGGCGGCCTGCGCCAGCGCCTCGTGCCCGGCGTGGGGCGTGGCCAGCACGTAGCCCGTGACGACGAGGGTCATGAACATCAGGAGTGGCGTGACCGCGCCGATGAGCGCGATCACGCGGCCCAGGTCCAGGCAGACGATCAGCACCGTCGCCACCGTGGCGAGCACACTGCCCCAGACCTCGGGCCAGCCCAGCCACTGCTGCAGCAGCGAACCGGCCCCGGCCAGCATCACCACCGTGATGGCGAACAGGAAGAAGGTAATCAGCGCATCGAATGCCAGCCCCAGGTGTCGGCCCAGCAGGGCGTGGATGACCTCCTTGTGCGAATGCGCGTGCAGCCGCTGCGCCAGCGTGGACAGCGCCATCGCGAGGAACACGAAGACCAGCCCCGCGATCACGCTGCCGACCAGGCCGAGACGGCCGAAGCTGGCGAAGAACTGCAGTATTTCCTGCCCCGACGCGAAGCCCGCGCCCACGAGCACGCCGACGAAGGCGCCTGCGATCCGGATGATTTCTCCACTGGCCCGCATGGTGCCGCTGCCTTTCTTTTTTTATGGCGCTGTTCGCGTTACGTATTGATTTCGTCCATACTGTTGTCCAG
>NZ_JSYI01000118.1:0-1645 GCF_001023515.1 Diaphorobacter sp. J5-51
TTGATCGCAACGCATCTGGCAAAAATAGTGTGAACAGGCCCTAGGCGGTCTCGCGGACAAGGAAAGGTTCCTGCTATGACCTCGCTTTCTCAGCGCCTGCCGCTGCTTTACAAATTCCTCATCCTGGGCCTCGCCGGCATCCTCATGAGCGCCGTGCCCACCTGGCTGTTCGTGAGCGGCGCGCTCGACGACCTGGCGCGCGCCCGCCACGAGGCCCGTGGCGCCCCGCCGCTGCTGGCGCTGCACAAGGTGGTGCAGGGGCTGCAGGTGCACCGCGGCCTGTCCAACGGCATGCTGGGCGGCGACGAGACGCTGGCCGCCCGGCGCCCGGCCGCGCGCGATGCGGTGAACAAAGCCTTCGCCGAGGCCACCGCCCGCCTGGACGCGGCGCAGGTGCCCGCGGCCCAGCGCGACGCCTGGCAGCGCGCCCAGCAGGCCTGGCAGCAGCTGGAGCCGGCCGTGGCCGCACGCTCGCTGCCCGCCGCGCAAAGCACGGCGCAGCACACGGCGCTGATCACGTCGCTGCTGCAGACCGGCGAGCAGCTGCTGCACAGCTACGAGCTGCAGCTGGACCCCGACTTCGCCACCAACGCGCTGATCCAAGCCTCGCTGGTGCATGCGCCGCAGCTGGGTGAGAAGCTGGGCGTGATGCGCGCCCAGGGCGCGGGCTTCCTGGGCCGCGGCGGCGAGCTGCCGCTGGAGGCCAAAGGGCTGCTGCAGTCGCTGCGCCAGCGCGTGGTGGAGCTGCAGGGCGACACGCTGCGCAACCTGGCGCGCGCCACCGAGGCGAGCCCTGCCTTTGCTGCCACGCTGGGCGCGCCCGCGCGCACGCTGGACGCGCAAATCACGGCCACGCTGGCCCTGGCCGACAAGGCCCTGCTGCAGGCCGACACGCTGACGCTGCCCGCGCAGGAGTATTTCGACACCTACACCCGCACCATCGACGCGCTGTACGCACTGAACGCCCAGGCCATGCAGGGCGTGGACGAGGCCCTGCAGGCGCGCATCGACCGCCTGCGCGCCACGCTGGCGTGGCAGGCGCTGGCGCTGCTGGGCACGCTGGCGGGCGCCACGGTGCTGATGCTGGTCTTCGTGCGCTCCATCACGCAGCCGGTGGCGCAGGCCGTGGAGCTGGCCCGCGCCGTGGCGCGCGGTGACCTGTCGGGCAGCGACATCGCCCACGGCAGCAACGAAATGGGCCGCCTGATCGCCGCGCTGTTGCAGATGCGCCGCCAGCTCACCGAGGTGGTGGGCCGCGTGCGCCAGGGCGCGGAGGGCGTGGCCACGGCCAGCGCGCAGATTGCGCAGGGCAACACCGACCTGGCCGCCCGCACCGAAAGCCAGGCCAGCGCTCTGGAAGAGACCGCCGCATCGATGGAGCAGATGACCGCGACCGTGCGCCAGAACGCCGACAGCGCCGCGCGTGCCAGCGAGCTGGCCACCAGCGCCAGCGGCGTGGCCGCGCAGGGCGGCGAGGTGGTGGCGCAGGTGGTGCAGACCATGCACGGCATCCACAGCTCGTCCGGCAAGATCGCGGACATCATCGGGGTGATCGATTCGATCGCGTTCCAGACCAACATCCTGGCGCTGAACGCCGCCGTGGAGGCCGCACGCGCCGGCGAGCAGGGCCGCGGCTTTGCCGTGG
>NZ_JSYI01000119.1:0-318 GCF_001023515.1 Diaphorobacter sp. J5-51
CAGGCCGTTGAAAAATCCCCCGCCGACGCCCGCGTTGGCCGCTACGATCTGAAGCCATCGGTGAACGACCCAGACGAGGACGATGAGAGGCAGTCAAGATTTCCAGGGGGCGATGTTCAGCTACATCAGCCTTGAAGAGCGCGTGCCGCAGGCACACCCGCTGCGCAAGTTGCGCGCGGTGGTTGATGCGCTGCTGGCAACCATGAACCGCGAGTTCGAAGCGGTGTACGCCCGCCGTGGCCGCCCATCGGTGCCACCGGAGATGCTGCTCAAGGCCTTGCTGCTGCAGATCCTGTTCTCCATCCGCAGCGAGCGCCA
>NZ_JSYI01000120.1:0-436 GCF_001023515.1 Diaphorobacter sp. J5-51
CGCAAGCTGGAGGCCCAGCTGGGCATTGCGCAGCGGGCAGGCAAGAAAGGCCGTGCCAAGGCGATCCACGCCAAGATCAAGAACCAGCGCAAGGACATGCTGCACCAGTTCAGCACCGCCATGGTGCGAGACTATGGCGCGATCTTTGTAGGGGACGTGGCCAGTGCAAAGCTGGTCAAAACCAGGATGGCCAAGAGTACGCTGGATGCGGGCTGGGCCAGCTTAAAGACGATGTTGGAGTACAAGAGCCATCAGGCCGGTGTCGTTTTCGAGGTAGTGAGCGAAAGCTACACAACCCAGACTTGCTCGTGCTGCGGGAGCATCTCCGCCAGCAGTCCGAAAGGTAGGGCAGGTTTGCGAATAAGAGAATGGACTTGCTGCGATTGCGGCGCGGTACACGACCGCGATGTGAATGCGGCCAGGAACATTCTCGCGG
>NZ_JSYI01000121.1:0-66989 GCF_001023515.1 Diaphorobacter sp. J5-51
GCGGCCAACGCGGGCGTCGGCGGGGGATTTTTCAACGGCCTGTTAACGATATCTGCGCCTTTCGTGCCCGCCGTTAGATTGATGCAGCATAATGATGCGACTTCTTAGCCGCATTTCAATATGAATCTGCACCAGTTTCGCTTCGTTCAAGAGGCGGCGCGCCGCAACCTCAACCTCACCGAGGCCGCCAAGGCACTGCACACCTCGCAGCCGGGGGTATCCAAGGCGATCATTGAGCTGGAGGACGAGTTGGGCGTGGACATCTTCGCGCGCCACGGCAAGCGGCTCAAGCGCGTGACCGAGCCCGGCCAGCACGTGCTCAAGAGCATCGAACTCATCATGCGCGAGGTGGGCAACCTCAAACGCATCGGCGAGCAATACAGCGCCCAGGACAGCGGCACCCTCGCCATTGCCACCACCCATACCCAGGCGCGTTATGTGCTGCCCGTACCGGTGGCCAAGCTACGCGAGGCGTATCCCAAGGTCAACATCAGCCTGCACCAGGCCACGCCGCACGAGGTGGCGCGCATGGTGATCGACGAAGTGGCCGAGATCGGCATGGCCACGGAGTCGCTGGCGGAGTATCCCGACCTCGTCACCCTGCCCTGCTACGAGTGGCAGCACGTCCTGGTGCTGCCACCCAGCCATCCGCTGGCGCAAAAGGAGCGCGTGGGGCTGGAGGACATCGCGCACGAGTCGCTCATCACCTACCACCCCTCATTCACCGGGCGCGGCAAGATCGACCAGGCCTTCGCCACCCGCAAGCTGCAGCCGCGCATCGTGCTGGAGGCCATCGACTCCGACGTGATCAAGACCTACGTGCGCCTGGGGCTGGGCATCGGCATCGTGGCGGAGATGGCGATGCGCGACGACCCGCTGGGCGACCTCGTCGTGCGCCCCGTCGGCCATCTGTTCGGTCAGAGCGTGGCGCGCGTGGCTTTCAAGCGCGGCGCCTACCTGCGCAACTTCGTCTACAAGTTCGCCGAGCTGCTGAGCGACCGCCTGAGCCGCGACCTGATCGCCCGCGCCATGACCGGGCACGTCAACGACTATGAGTTGTGATGCGCCCTGAGCCGCTTTAAGGCTTCCCGCATGGGGACGACGCCAGCGGCCTGGGCAAGCCCGCCCCAAGACCCGTGTTCGCAAGGCATGCGGCCGTCGGAACGCCACGCGTTGCGCCAGTTTTGAATGAGTGACACCCAATGACCACGCCCCACTTTCCCAGCCGCCTGCCCAACGTGGGCACCACTATCTTCACCGTGATGTCCGCGCTGGCGGCCGAACACCAGGCCGTGAACCTCGGCCAGGGCTTTCCTGACTTCCACTGCGACCCGCAGCTGGTCGACGCCGTCACGCGCGCCATGCAGGCCGGCCACAACCAGTACCCGCCCATGGCCGGCGTGCCCGCGCTGCGGCAGGCCGTTGCTTCAAAAATTGAAGCACTCCACGCTCGCCCGTATTGCCCCAACGCCGAAATCACCATCACAGCCGGGGCGACCCAAGCCATTCTCACCGCCATCCTCGCCTGCGTGCAGCCGGGCGACGAGGTGATCGTGCTGGAGCCCTGCTACGACAGTTACGTGCCCAACATCGCGCTGGCCGGCGGCGTCGTGGTCCGGGTGCCGCTCACGCCGGGCAGCTTCCGCCCTGACTTTGCCAAGATCGCGGCGGCCATCACGCCGCGCACGCGTCTGTTGATCATCAACACGCCGCACAACCCCAGCGCCACCGTGTGGACGGCCCACGACATGCGCACGCTGGAGGAACTGCTGGCCCCCACGGACGTGCTCCTGATCAGCGACGAGGTGTACGAGCACATGGTCTTCGACGGCGCCGAGCACCAGAGCGCCGCGCGCTTCGCGGGCCTCGCGGAACGCGCCTTCATCGTCTCCAGCTTCGGCAAGACCTTCCACGTCACGGGTTGGAAGGTGGGCACCGTGGCTGCCCCCGCCGCCATGACGGCGGAGTTCCGCAAGGTGCACCAGTTCAATGTGTTCACCGTGAACACACCCATGCAGTACGGCCTCGCGGACTATCTGCAGAACCCCGCGCCTTACCTGCAGCTGCCGGCCTTCTACCAGGCCAAGCGCGACCTGTTCCGCCAGGGGCTGGAGGGCTCGCGACTCAAGCTGCTGCCCAGCACCGGCAGCTACTTCCAGTGCGTGGACATCTCGGCCGTGAGCGACCTGAACGAAGCGGACTTCTGCCAGTGGCTCACGCGCGAGATCGGCGTGGCCGCCATTCCCCTGTCGGCCTTCTATGGCGACGGCTTCGACCAGCGCGTCGTGCGTTTTTGCTTCGCCAAGAAGGACGAAACGCTGCGTGCGGCCATCGAACGCCTGCGCACGCTTTAAGCCAAAACAGGCCCCCGCGCTTATCCAGCAAGCGCTAGCAGCTCATCATTCAATAGCACCCAGGAGCGTTGCCTCCTGGCGCACGCAATCGACGGCGAGCGACGTAGCGCATGGCGCGGGCCTGCATCTGTGACACCCCATGTGGCACACAGGTGCCGCGGAAAGTCGCGCCACTGCGCCGCGCAGCCCCGAGCAAGCCGTGGGGCAGTACGGCGGATGCCACCATTGCCCGCCCGCCAACGCCGGAAGACCTGAGGCGCACGAGAGGGGCCCGCATTCACCACGACCTTTCCGCCGTCGACCGGCACGGGCGATAGCCGCGGCGCACCCTGGCTCACGACGTTGGTATGTTTTTGATAGCTGCCAGCGCCCGTCCCACAAGCGCTAGAGGCCAATTTGACCTCAACTCACAACAGCACGATGTCGTACTGCGCCTGGCCCATGGCGCTTTCGGCCTGCAGGGAGATCGGCTTGCCAATGAAGTCCGACAGGCCCGCCAGGTGCTGGCTCTCCTCGTCCAGGAACAGCTCCACCACGCGCGGGGACGCCACCACGCGGAACTCGCGTGGATTGAACTGGCGCGCCTCGCGCAGCACCTCGCGCAGGATGTCGTAACACACACTGCGCGCGGTCTTCACCTGGCCCGCGCCCTGGCACGTGGGGCACGGCTCGCACAGCATGTGCGCCAGCGATTCGCGCGTGCGCTTGCGCGTCATCTCCACCAGGCCCAGTTGCGAAAAACCGCCCACCATGGTCTTGACCCGGTCGCGCGCGAGCTGCTTGCGGAACTCCGCCAACACCGCGGCCTGGTGGTCCTCGCGCAGCATGTCGATGAAGTCGGCAATGACGATGCCGCCCAGGTTGCGCAGGCGCAACTGCCGCGCGATGGCGCCCGCGGCCTCCAGGTTGGTCTTGAAGATGGTGTCGTCGAAGTTGCGCGCGCCCACGTAGCCGCCGGTGTTCACGTCGATGGTGGTCAGCGCCTCGGTCTGGTCCACGATGAGGTAGCCGCCCGACTTGAGCTGCACGCGCCGGCCCAGCGCCAGGGCGATCTCCTCGTCGATGGAATACAGATCGAATATGGGGCGCTCGCCCTTGTACAGCTGCAGCTTGGCGGCGGCCGCAGGCATGAATTCATTGCCGAACGCCTTCAGCGCCACGAACTGCTCGCGCGAATCGATGCGGATGCTCTGCGTTTGCTCGCCCGCCAGGTCGCGCAGCACACGCTGCAGCAGGCTCAGGTCCTGGTACAGCAGCGAGGTGGGCGGATGCGTCAGCGCTGCCTGCCGGATGCCTGCCCAGGTCTTGCGCAGGTAGGCGATGTCTTCGGCCAGCTCTTCGTCGCTGGCGTCCTCACCATTGGTGCGCAAAATGAAGCCGCCACCGTTGCCCGATGCCTGGTCATCCACCAGCTTCTGCAACCGCGTGCGCAAGGCGTCGCGCTCGGCCTGGGGAATCTTCTGCGACACGCCCACATGGTCGTCCTGCGGCAGGAAGACCAGCAGCCGCCCGGCGATGCTGATCTGCGTGGACAGGCGTGCGCCCTTGCTGCCGATGGGGTCCTTGATGACCTGCACCATGAGCGCCTGGCCCTCGAAGACCTGCTTCTCGATGGGCACGGGCGGTTCGTTCTTGCGCGCGAACATCGGCGCCTCGCCGCCTTCCTGGCGGTGCCACACGTCCGCCACGTGCAGAAAGGCCGCACGCTCCAGCCCGATGTCGATGAAGGCCGATTGCATGCCCGGCAGCACGCGCGAGACCTTGCCCAGGTACACGTTGCCGACCAGGCCCCGCTCCAGCGTGCGCTCCACGTGCAGTTCCTGCACGGCGCCGTTTTCGACCACGGCCACGCGCGTTTCCTGCGGCGACCAGTTGATGAGGATGTCTTGTTGCATGGGCTTTTGCCAGATGAGGCGCCCATGATGCCTCAGAACCAGCGCTACCCGCCGCCCTACCGGCGCCCGGCGCCCGTCACACCATCGTCGCCAGCATGCCCTGCATGAGTTGCGGCTGCAGCGCCACCACGTCGCCCACGATGATGAGCGCCGGCGGACGCACGCGGTGCTGCTGCGCCAGCGCGGGCAGGTCCTGCAGCGTGCCGGTGATGCAGCGCTGCCCGGGCAGAGAGGCTTGCTCCACCAGCGCTGCGGGCGTGCTGTCCGGCAGGCCGTGGCGCACCAGTTCGCGGCAGATGATCGGCAGCGTGCCCATTCCCATGTAGATCACCACGGTCTGGCGCGGGCGCGCCAGCGCCTCCCAGTCCAGCGCCACTTCGTTGTCGCCGCGCAGGTGGCCGGTGGCAAACACCAGGGTCGCGGAGTGGTCACGGTGCGTGAGCGGGATGCCGGCGCAGGCGCCCGCCCCCTGCGCGGCCGTGATGCCCGGCACCACGTCGAACGCGATACCGGCCTCGGCCAGCGCCTGCACCTCTTCGCCGCCACGGCCGAAGATGAAGCCATCGCCGCCCTTCAGGCGCACCAGGCTGCGCCCGCTGCGCGCCAGGCGCACCATGAGGTCGATGATCGATTCCTGCGGCAGCGTATGGTGCGAGGACTGCTTGCCCACGTAGATCAGGTCGGCATCCTCGGCCACGTAGCGCAGCACCTCCTTGCCGACCAGGTGGTCGTAGAGCACCAGGCGCGCGCCGCGCAGGGCCTTGACGGCGCGCAGCGTGAGCAACTCAGGGTCGCCCGGGCCTGCGCCCACCAGCGTCACGTGTCCAGGCTTCGGGGGCTGTCCGGACTCTCCTGCTGCGGGTGCCACGGTGAACCAGCGCGCATCTTCAATGAAGCTCATATGGGCCTCTCCTTTGCGGATCATGGGGTGGCTCCATTGTTCAAAGGCTGCACCGTTTGCGTCCTTGAACCAGTTCAAGGACAGCGGCAACACCCGCTGCGACGATGCTCCCACTCGCATGAAGAGGGGATGGACAGCGACCTCGCGAGAGTGGCCGTGGCAGCCGCCAGGGCCCACCCAAGCGCTGATCCGTGACGCAGAGGACCCACAATGACAGCAAAGAGGATTGCCAGGCTGGTCGCATTAGCGGCCGCCACCCTGGTGTCTGCCACCGCTATGGCGCAGGACGCCAAGCCAGTCTCGGAGGCCGAGAAAAACTACCAGGCAGGCGGATCGCCGCTGGCGGAAGTGCCCATGTACCAGAGCACGAACCCCAAGGCACCCAAGATGACGCAGGCCGAGTTCGACCGCGCGCGCCAGATTTACTTCGAGCGTTGCGCGGGCTGCCACGGCGTGCTGCGCAAGGGCGCCACCGGCAAGCCGCTCACCCCGGACATCACGCTGGGCAAGGGCACGGACTACCTGAAGGTCTTCATCGCCTACGGCTCGCCCGCCGGCATGCCCAACTGGCAGACGTCCGGCGAATTCGACGAGGCGACCGTGGACCTGATGGCCCGGTACATCCAGCAGGACCCTCCCACACCGCCCGAGTGGAGCCTGGCCGACGCCAAGAACACCTGGAAGGTCATCGTGCCGCCAGACCAGCGTCCCAAGAAGAAGATGAACAAGTACAACTTGGACAACATCTTCTCCACCACGCTGCGCGACACGGGCGAAGTGGCGCTGATCGACGGCGACACCAAGCAGATCATCAACATCGTCAAGACCGGCTACGCGGTGCACATCTCGCGCATGTCGGCTTCGGGGCGTTATCTGTTCGTGATCGGCCGCGATGCCAAGATCAACATGATCGACCTGTGGATGGAAAAGCCCGACAACGTGGCTGAAATCCGCGTGGGCCTGGAAGCACGCTCGGTGGACACCTCCAAGTTCAAGGGCTATGAGGACAAGCTGGCGATCGCCGGTGCATACTGGCCTCCCCAGTACACCATCATGGACGGCAACACCCTGGAGCCCCTGAAGATCGTGTCCACCCGCGGCATGGTCGTCGGCACGCAGGAATACCACCCCGAGCCGCGCGTGGCTTCCATCGTGGCATCGCACTACAAGCCCGAGTTCCTGGTGAACGTGAAGGAAACCGGCAAGACGATGATGGTGGACTACTCCAACCTGAATGCGCTGAAGACCACCGAGATCGGCTCGGCTCCCTTCCTGCATGACGGTGGCTGGGATGCATCCAAGCGCTACTTCATGGTGGCTGCCAACAACAGCAACAAGATTGCTGCGATCGACGCCAAGGACGGCAAGCTGGCCGGTCTGACCGAAGTGGGCAAGATCCCCCACCCCGGCCGCGGCGCCAACTTCACGCACCCCAAGTACGGTCCGGTGTGGGCCACGGGTCACCTGGGCGACGAGACCATCTCGCTGATCGGCACCGACCCGCAGAAGAACAAGCAATACGCCTTCAAGGAAGTGGCCAAGCTCAAGGGCCCGGGCGGCGGAGCGCTGTTCATCAAGACCCATCCCAAGTCCAAGCACCTGTGGTCCGACGCACCGCTGAATCCTGATCCCAAGGTTTCGCAAGCCGTGGTGGTGTTCGACATCAACAACCTGGACAAGGGCTACGTCACGCTGCCGATCGCCGAATGGGCAGGTCTGCCCGATGACGGCGGCGCCAAGCGCGTGACCCAGCCTGAATACAACAAGGCAGGTGACGAAGTGTGGTTCGCCGTGTGGTCGGCCAAGGACAAGCAAAGTGCGCTGGTCGTCGTGGACGACAAGACGCTCAAGCTGAAGTCCGTGATCAAGGACCCGCGCCTGATCACGCCGACCGGCCACTTCAACGTGTACAACACCCAGCACGACGTCTATTGACGCACTTCGAAGGCCAGCCATGTCACGCACCGCGTTCCTGTCCCTGGCCCTGGCATTGGCCGCTTCGGCGGCCGGCGCACAGGGCACGCCCGACCCTGACCGAGCCGCCCAGCTCGTGCGCATGGTGCGGCAGGACTGCGGTTCGTGCCATGGCATGCGCCTGACGGGCGGCCTGGGTCCCGCGCTCACCCGCGAGGCCCTGGCCGGCAAGCCGCCCGAGTATTTGGCTGCCGTCATCACCCACGGCATCCCCGGAACACCCATGCCGCCCTGGAGCGCCATGCTGCAGGGAAGCGAGGCCCTGTGGATCGCCGAACAGCTGGCCAATGGGTTCCCCGAAGAAAACAGGAGGTCCGCCCCATGAAACGGCGTGCCCTGCTCTCCCTTACCGCCAGTGCACCCCTGATTGCCACGGGCTGTGCGGCTCCCTCTTCCACCACCTCCACCTCCGCCGCTCCTGCAGCCACGCTGCAGGGCACGGGCGATCTGGGCGTGGTCATCGAGCGCGCCAAGGGCGCACTCACCCTGATCAACACCAGCCGGCGCGAAGCCGTGGGCCGCGTTACCGGCCTGGGCGACCTGTCGCACGCCTCGGTGGTGTTCTCGCGTGACGAGCGCTTTGCCTACGTCTTCGGCCGCGACGGCGGCCTGACCCAGGTAGACCTGCTCACCCAGCGCATCACGGGCCGTGTAATGCAGGCCGGCAACTCCATCGGTGGCGCCATCAGCGCCGACGGCAGCCTGGTCGTGGCGCAGAACTACACGCCCGGCGGCGTCAAGGTCTTCGACGCCGCCACCCTGGAGTTGCTGGCCGACCTTCCCGCCCACACGGCCAGTGGCGAACGCTCGCGCGTCGTCGGCCTGGCCGACCTGCCGCAGCGCCGGTTCATCTACAGCCTGTTCGACGCGAACGCCATCTGCATCGCCGACTGCTCCAACCCCCGAAAGCCGCAGGTCACCACCATCCCCAACATCGGCCGCCAGCCCTACGACGCGCTGGTCTCGCCCAACGGACGCCACTACATCGCCGGCCTGTTCGGTGAAGACGGCCTGGCCATGGTGGACCTCTGGGACAACCCGCCGCGCGTGCGCCGCATCCTCGCAGGCTACGGCCGCGGCCAGCAACCGCTGCCGGTGTACAAAATGCCCCATCTGCGCGGCTGGGCCATCGCGGGAGGCCATGCCTATCTGCCGGCCATTGGCCGCCATGAGGTGCTGGTGGTCGACACCGCCACCTGGGCCGAGGTCGGCCGCATTCCGGTCGCGGGCCAGCCGGTGTTCGTGATGGCGCGGCCCGACGGACGTCAGGTGTGGGTCAACTTCTCTGTGCCAGACTACAACCGCGTGCAGGTCATCGACACTCCGAGCCAGCGCGTGGTGCAGACGCTGGAGCCCGGCAAGGCCGTGCTGCACATGGAATTCACGCCGCGCGGCGAATCGGTCTGGATCAGCTGCCGTGACGACAACCGCGTTCAGGTCTACGACACGCACACCTTGCAGTCCCAAGCCAGGCTGGACGTGGACGCCCCCAGCGGCATCTTCTTCACTGCCCGCGCACAGCGCATGGGGTTCTAAGCCATGCCGAGCAGCCAGAACGCAACCCACCTCGCGCTGCTCAACCACTGGCAGCGCGGCTTCCCCCTGTGCGCCGAACCCTTCGCGGCCATCGGCCACAGCCTGGGGATGGATGCCGAGGCCGTGCTCAGCGGCTACGCACGGTTGTGGCAGGCGGGCGCGCTCAGCCGCATCGGCGCGGTGTTCGCGCCGGGCGCGGGGGGCGCCTCCCTGCTGGCGGCCATGGCCGTGCCGCCCGAACGGCTCGACGACGTGGCCGCCACGGTGTCGGCCCACCCTGGCGTCAACCACAACTACGAGCGCGAGCACACCACCAACCTCTGGTTCGTGGCCACCGGCCATGACGCGGACCAGGTGGAGCGCCTGCTCCAGTCCATCGAGCACACCACCGGCCTGCCCGTGCAGCGCCTGCCCATGCTGCGCCCCTACCGCATCGACACCGCCTTCGACCTGGAGAGGACGTCCGCAGGCGTGGGGGACGGCGTCGGCACCACGGGCCCCACGGGCCGCGCACGCACCCCCCTGGCACCCGAAGACTGGCCCCTGGCCGCGCTGGCCGAGCAGGGCCTGCCGCTGACCGAGCGGCCCTATGACGTATGGGCCGACCAGCTTCACAGCAGCACGCCCGCCGTGCTGGCCACCATTGCCCGCTGGCAGGACGAAGGGCTGCTCAGCCGCTTCGGCGTGGTGGTGCGTCACCATGAACTGGGCTACACAGCGAATGCCATGGCCGTGTTCGACGTGCCGGACGACCACGTGGACACCCACGGCATGGCCCTGGCCCATGCGCACGGCGTAACGCTGGCGTACCGCCGTGCGCGCACGCCGGACTGGCGCTACAACCTGTACTGCATGGTGCATGGGCGCGACCGCGCAGCGGTGCATACCCAGCTGGCGCAGGCCGTGACCCAGGCGGGCCTGGCCACTTGCCCCAGCGCCGTGCTGTTTTCGTTACGGCGCTTCAAACAGACGGGTGCGCGGCGGTTTGCCCACCATGCGCCCCATGCCATTCCCGAACCCATGCAGGAGGCCGTCGATGCTCTCCCCTGAAGACGCTCGGCTGATCGACCACCTGCACGGCGGCTTTCCGCTGGTGGACCACCCTTTCGCCGCCGTCGCCGCCGACATCGGCTGGACCGAAGAGCAGGTCATCGAACGCCTGCACCGCCTGCTCGCCCAGGGGGTGCTCACGCGCTTCGGCCCGCTCTTCCAGATCGAACGCGCAGGCGGCCAATTCGTCCTCGCGGCCATGGCTGTGCCCGAGGATCGTTTTGACGCCGTGTGCGCTGCCGTCAATGCCTTCACCGAGGTGGCGCACAACTACCGCCGCGAGCATGCGCTGAACATGTGGTTCGTGGTGGCGGCCGAGTCCCCCGCGCTGGCGCGCGAGACCCTGGCACGCATCGAAGCCGCGACTGGCCTGCCGGTCTACGCCTTTCCCAAGGAAGAAGAGTATTTCGTGGAGTTGCGCCTGCCGCCCCTGCCGGCGCAGTCCACCGGAGAACGCCATGGCGCTTGATGCCTTCGACCGTGCGCTCATCGCCGCCACGCAGGGCGGGCTGCCGCTGGTGGCGCGCCCCTACGAAGCCGTGGGCGCCATGCTGGGCGTGCCCGGTGAGCAGGTGCGCGAGCGCCTGGCCCGAATGATCGACGAGGGCCTGGTGCGCCGCATCGGCGCGGTGCCCAACCATTACCGCCTGGGCTACACGGCCAACGGCATGAGCGTGTGGGACGTGGACGATACCCAGGTCGCCGCGCTGGGCCGCCAAGTCGCCGCGCTGCCGGGCGTGAGCCACTGCTACCGCCGCCCGCGCCACCTGCCCCACTGGCCCTACAACCTGTTTGCCATGCTGCATGGCCCCAGCCGCGCGCATGTCGAGCAACAGGCCGAGCAGATTGCCGGCCTGCTGGGCGATGCCTGCCGCGCCCACGACATCCTGTACTCCACGGCCATCCTCAAGAAGACCGGCCTGCGCCTCAAGGAAGACTGACCATGTTTCGCATCAGCCAGTACCTGCGTGAACTCGCCCAGGCCCAAGCCATCGGAACCTACCCCACTTCGCGCGAACGGCACGCGCGCGGCCCCGTGGTCATCTGGAACCTGATCCGGCGCTGCAACCTCACCTGCAAGCACTGCTACGCGCTCTCGGCCGACCACGACTACGCTGGAGAGCTGTCGTTGCAAGAGGTATACACCGTCATGGACGACCTCAAGGCCTTCGGCGTGCCTGCGCTCATCCTCTCGGGCGGCGAGCCACTGCTGCGCCCCGACCTCTTCGAGATCGCGGCGCGCGCGCGTGACCTGGGCTTCTATACCGGCCTTTCGACCAACGGCACGCTGATCGACGCGCCCATGGCCGCGCGCATCGCGGGCGCAGGCTTCGACTACGTGGGCATCAGCCTGGATGGCCTGAAGCCCACGCACGACAAGTTCCGCCGTCTGGACGGTGCGTTCGACCGCAGCCTGGCCGCCATCCGCCACCTGGCCACGCACAACGTCAAGGTGGGCCTGCGCTTCACCATGACAGCGCTGAATGCACACGATCTGCCCGCGCTGCTGCAGCTCATGAAGGACGAGGGCGCCAACAAGTTCTACTTCTCGCACCTGAACTACGCGGGGCGGGGCAACATCCACCGCGACAAGGACGCGCACCACCAGGCCACACGCCAGGCCATGGACCTGCTGTTCAACCACGCATGGGCCGATGCCCAGGCCGGCAGCCTGGACGACTACGTGAGCGGCAACAACGATGCTGACGGTCCCTATTTGCTGCAATGGGCGCGCGAGCACCTGCCGCAATGGGAAGACGCCTTGCGCCAGCGCCTGGTGGCCTGGGGCGGCAATGCCAGCGGCCAGATGGTGGCCAATATCGACAACCTGGGCCATGTGCACCCCGACACCATGTGGTGGCACCACGACCTGGGCAGCGTGCGCGAACGGCCCTTTTCGCAGATCTGGAACGACACCAGCGACCCGCTCATGGCGGGGCTCAAGCAGCACCCGCGCCCTGTCCAGGGCCGCTGCGCCAGTTGCCAGTACCTCACGATCTGCAATGGCAACACCCGCGTGCGCGCACAGCAGCTCACTGGCAACCCCTGGTTCGAGGACCCCGGCTGCTACCTCACCGATGCCGAAGTGGGCGCCTCCAGCACGCCCTTCGAGTCCCCCGCCAAGCATGAGCGCCGTCGCACGATCGAGATTGCCCATGCGTAAACTAGAAACACCTTTCCCTGAGCGGCTACGCCGCTTCCCCCTTCTCTGCGCTATCGCGAAAAAGGTGGATACCGCCGCGGCGAAGCGGCCCTTGCGCGGCAGCCGCTGGTCTGGACCGAGCCGTTATCTGGCGGCCTTGGGTCTGTTCTGGCTCACGGGCCTGCACGCCCAAACCACCGAAGCCCTCCAGCCCAACGCCCCCGCTCTGTACCAGCAGCACTGCGCTGTATGCCACGGCGCGCAGCGCACCGGCATCATGGGCCCCGCACTGCTGCCCGAGAGCCTGGAGCGTGTGCGCCCCGCCGAGGTGTTGCGCGTCATCCAGCAAGGGCGCCCCGCCACCCAGATGCCCGGGTTCTCCGAGCAGTTGGGCGACGCGGAGATTCGCGCCCTGGCCGCGTGGGTACGTACCCCCGTGGTGCCCGCGCCGCGCTGGGGCGAGGACGATATCCGGGCGTCGCGCACGTTCACGCCCGTGCCCGACGATGAGCCCGCCAAGCCGAAGTGGAACGCAGACCCGATGAACCTCTTCCTCGTCGTGGAAGGAGGCGACCACCATGTCTCGCTGCTCGACGGCGACCGCTTCGAGGTCATCACGCGCTTTGCCAGCCGCTATGCGCTGCATGGCGGCCCCAAGTTCACGCCGGACGGGCGCTACGTGTTCTTCGGTTCGCGCGACGGCTGGATCACCAAATACGACCTGTGGCGCCTGCGCGTGGTGGCCGAGGTACGCGCTGGCCTGAACATGCGCAACGTGGCCGTGAGCGGCGACGGGCGCTGGGTGATGGCCGCCAACTACCTGCCCCACACGCTGGCGCTGTTCGATGCCGATCTGAACCTCGTGCAGACATACGCCGCAGCCACGCTCGACGGCAAGGCGAGTTCACGCGTTTCGGCCGTGTACGACGCCACGCCGCGCAAGAGCTTTGTGGTGGCGCTCAAGGACATCCCCGAGCTCTGGGAAATCTCGTACGACCGGAACGCGGCCCCCATCTACGATGGTCTGGTGCACGACTACAAGATGGGAGAGGCCATCGCCAAGCCCGGCTACCTGGGCGTGCGGCGCACCCCCCTGAGCGAGCCGCTGGACGACTTCTTCTTCGACCAGTCCTACCGCCACGTACTCGGCGCCACGCGCCCGCGCAGTGGCGCCGACGAACGCGCAAGCGCGCAGGTCGTAAACCTGGACATCCGGCGCAAGGTGGCCGATCTGCCCATCGCCGGCATGCCGCACCTGGGCTCGGGCATCACCTTCGCCTGGGGCGACACCACTGTGCTGGCCAGCCCCAATCTGGGCGGCGGGGCCGTGGACGTCATCGACATGCAGACCTGGAAGACGGTACGCACCATCGCCACGCCCGGCCCGGGTTTCTTCATGCGCAGCCATGAGGACACGCCCTACGCCTGGACCGACTCCATGATGAGCCCCACGGCCAAGGACACTCTGACCATCATCGACAAGCGCACGCTGCAGCCGGTGGCCCAGGTGCGCGAGCCCGGCAAGACGCTGGCGCACATCGAGTTCACCCGCGATGGCCGCTACGCCCTCGCCAGTGTCTGGGAAATGGACGGCGCACTGGTGGTCTACGACGCCGCCAGCTTCAAGGAAGTCAAGCGCCTGCCCATGAAAAAGCCCGTGGGGAAATACAACGTCTGGAACAAGATCACCCGCAGTGAGGGCACATCGCACTGAACGATTGGAGATAGATCAAGTCAAAACCTAGGGATCTCCCCTGTAATGCGCACATGGACATCGCGCACTTCGACATACCGCGCTACCTTGCGGCGCTGCCCCTGTTCCAGGAAATGGCACCCCAGGAACTGGAACGCCTGGGCACGGGCTGCCGGCTACGCCGCTATGCGCGCGGCGAGATGGTGTTCAGCGTTGGCATGCCCTGCGAGGAATTCCACGTCACCGTAATGGGGCAGGTGAAGCTGTTTGCACTGTCGCCAGCGGGGCAGGAGAAGGTGATCGAGCTTGCCGGCCCCGGCATCAGCTTCGCCGAGGCGCTGATGTTTACCGATCGTCCCTACATCGTGAACGCCCAGGCCCTGACCGATACCCTGCTGCTCTCCGTAGGCTAGGCGGCCGTGGTGCGCGAGATCGAGAACGAGCCGCGCTTTGCCATGCGCATGCTCGCCGGCATCTCGCGCCGCCTGCACGGCCTGGTGCATGACGTGCAGACCTATACGCTGCACAACGGCGCGCAGCGCGTGATCGGCTACCTGCTGCACGCCCTGCCCGAGGACGCGCCTCATCCCCCTACCGCGCCTGTGCCTCCGCAATGCCCGGCCCGCGCGGCACTGCAGTCCGTTGCTCCCGCACCGCCAGCCAGCGCGCGCAGCATCTCGCTGCCGGTGAGCAAGGCCACCATCGCTTCGCGGCTGTCGATCACGCCCGAGTATTTCTCTCGCGTACTGCACGACCTGGAGGCCGCCGGCCTGATCCACATCGACAAGCGCGACATCCACATCCCGGATACGGCGCGCCTGGCGAAATACCCGATGTAACCAGGCTCCGGGCCTGACAGGCTGCGCCTAGACGGCCAGCACGCCCGCCGCGCGCAACAGGCGCGCCGTCTCATACATGGGCAGGCCCATGATGCCGGAGTAACTGCCCGACAGGTGCTCCACATAGGCGGCGGCGCGCCCCTGGATCGCATAGGCGCCCGCCTTGCCCAGCGGCTCGCCCGTCGCCACGTAGTCCTCGATCTGCGCCGGCGACATGGGCGCAAAGCGCACGCGCGAGACTGACAGCGCCGTGAGGCGTCGGGGACCCACCTGCAGCGCGACGGCCGTCAATACGCGGTGTTCATGCCCCGCCAACTCCCCCAACATACGCACCGCGTCGTGCGCATCCTCGGGCTTGCCGTAGATGGTGCGGCCCAGGGCCACGGTGGTGTCGGAGCACAGAATGGGCGCTGGCGACAGCCCGCGCCGCGCATGGCGCGCCACGGCAGCGTCCAGCTTGAGCCCCGTCACCCGCTCGACATAGGTCGTGGGCGCCTCACCAGGCAGCACGGCTTCGATGGCCTCGGCATCCTCGGCCTCGTCCCCCGCCGCGTTGGGCAACAGCAGCTCATGGCGCACCCCCAACTGCTCCAGCAACTGGCGGCGCCGCGGGCTCTGGGAGGCCAGGTAGATGAAGCGGTGTTCTTGAGTCAAATGGGCCTCCAGCGCCCGACCAGAAAGCGCGAGCAGCTATCAAATCTGAAGTTATTCGCGATGGTAGGGGTGCCCGGCATTCACCGACCAGGCACGGTAGAGCTGCTCGATAAGCAACACGCGCACCATGGCATGCGGCAGGGTCAGGTCGGACAGGCGGATGCGCTCGTGCGCCGCCTGGCGGAAGGCCGGGTCTAGGCCGTCGGGGCCGCCGATGACCAGGGCCACGTCGTCCCCCCCGAGCTGCCAGTCCTTCAGCCGCTGGGCCAGGGCCTTGGTGGTGAGGCCCGTGCCGCGCTCGTCCAGCACCACCACACGGGTGCCACGCGGGATGGCCGCTTCGATACGCTCGCGCTCGGCAGCATAGAGCGTCTCCAGCGTCTTGGAGCCGCGCGGCTCGGTCTTGACGGCCTTGAGCTCGACCTTCAGCTCGGGCGGGAATCGCTTGGCATAGTCGTCATAGGCCGTCTGCGCCCAGTCGGGAACCCGCTGGCCCACGGCCACGATCAGCAGCTTCATGGGTCAGCGCAAGGCTCAGGCCTTCTTGCGTGCGGGGGCCTTCTTCGCGACAGCCTTGCCAGTGGATTTGGCGACCGGCTTGCGTGCCGTGGTGGTAGCGGCGGCCTTGGCGGGCGCCTTCTTGGCCACAGGCTTGTTCACCACGACGGTCTTCACCGCGTTCTTGATGGCTGGCTTCTTCTCCGCCACGGGCTTTGCCGTGCTCTTCTTCGCTGCGGGTTGGGATGCGGCCTTGACCGGTGCCTTCTGTGCCTTGCTCGCGAGCTTGCCAGCGGGCTTGGATGCGGTCTTCACTGCGGATTTCGCTGCCGGCTTGGCCGCTGCGGGAGCTGCCGCCTTGGCCGGCTTCTGGCCAGCTGCGGACTTCGTGGCGGGCTTGGCTGCTGCCTTCTTGGCAGCCGGCTTGCGCGCGGGCGCCTCGTCGTCGCCTTCCGAGGCCATGATCTTGCGCGGCTTGGCAGCGCCCAGCTTCAGGCGCACGGGCTTCTCGCCCCAGATCTCCTCCAGCCGGTAGTACTGGCGGATGGCGGGCTGCATGACATGCACCACGGCCTGGCCGCAGTCCACGATGATCCATTCTCCGTTGTCCTCGCCCTCGCTGCGCGGCTTGGGGAACCCGGCCTTGCGCACGGCGTCGCGCACGCTGGCGGCCAGCGCCTTGGTCTGGCGGTTGGAGCTGCCGGTGGCGACGACCACACGCTCGAACAGCGGCGAGAGATGCTCGGTGTTGAAGACCTGGATGTCTTGCGCCTTAACGTCTTCCAGGCCATCGACGATGGCGCGCTGGAGCTTGGTGACGTCTTTCTTGGCGGCGGTTTCCGATTTGCTGGAAGTGGTCATCAGGTGGTCTTCAGTGAAGGAATGGAATCAATATAGCCTGCAAGCACCGCCACGGCCAAGGGGGGCGCGGAGCGGTTGTCAGGGCATGTTTCAGATATCAAAAACGGGTCTGGCGCTTGATGGTCAAGCGCAGGCAGCTATTGAAATTATAGTTACCCGCGCTCACACACTCAGATCCAGTCGCGGCGCTGCAGAAAGCGCTCGGTCAACAGCGCCTCGGGCGAGCCCGGCTGCGGCTCGCGCTGGTAGGACCAGGCCGCCAGCGGCGGCATGGACAGCAGGATGGATTCCGTGCGCCCACCCGACTGCAGGCCGAAGTGCGTGCCGCGGTCCCACACCAGGTTGAACTCCACATAGCGGCCACGCCGGTAGAGCTGGAACTCGCGTTCGCGCTCGCCATGGTCCATGTGCATGCGCCGCTGCACGATGGGCAGGTAAGCGCCCAGGAAGGCATCGCCCACGCTCTGCGTCATGGCCAGGCTCTGCTCGAAGCCCAGCTCCGCGAAGTCGTCAAAGAAGATGCCGCCCACGCCGCGCTGCTCATTGCGGTGCTTAAGGTAGAAGTACTCGTCGCACCAGGTCTTGAAGCGCGGGTACAGGCCTTCGCCGAAGGGTGCGAGCGCATCGCGGCAGGCACGGTGAAAGTGCACCGCATCCTCGTCGAAACCGTAGTACGGCGTGAGGTCCATGCCGCCGCCGAACCAGCAGATGGGACCCTGGCCTGCCTGACCTGCCGCACCTGTGCCAGCCGCACCTGTGCCCGCCGCACCTGTGCCGGCTGCGATCATGCGCACGTTCATGTGCACCGTGGGCACATAGGGGTTGCGCGGGTGAAACACCAGCGACACGCCCATGGCCTCGAACGGCGCACCCGCCAGCTCCGGCCGGTGCTGCGTGGCCGAGGGCGGCAGGCGCGGCCCGCTCACGTGCGAGAAGCCGCAGCCCGCGCGCTCGAACACGCGCCCACCTTCCAGGATGCGCGTGATGCCGTCGCCCTGCAGTGCAGAGCCGCTTTCGCGCCGCCAGGCATCGGACCGAAAGCGCGCCCCGCCCTGGCTTTGCGGCCCCTCGATGTCCTCCAGCGCGCTGGTGATGCGCGCCTGCAGGCCCTCCAGATAGCCGCGCACGCGGGCCACGGTGTCCGCCGTGTTGAAGGTGGGTTTTTGTGTGGTCATCCGTTGGCCTTCACCGCGCGGTGGCCAATGTCGTGGCGGTACTGCGCGCCGTCGAAGTGAATGCCGCGCGCCACGTCATACACACGCTGCTGTGCCTGCTTGACGCTGTCGGCCAGCGCCGTCACGCACAGCACGCGCCCGCCACTGGTCCGCACCACGCCGTCCACGAGCTGTGTGCCGGCGTGGAAGACCATGGCGTCGTCCGCGTCCTGCGGCAGGCCGGTGATGGCGTCGCCCTTGCGCGGGTTCTCGGGGTAGCCCTGGGCAGCCATCACCACGCCCAGCGCCGTGCGGCGATCCCACTGCAGTTCCACCTGGTCGAGCTTGCCGTCCACGGCCGCCCCCAGCACCTCCACCAGGTCGCTCTTGAGGCGCATGAGGATGGGCTGTGTCTCGGGGTCGCCCATGCGGCAGTTGAACTCCAGCGTTTTGGGATGGCCCGTCGCGTCGATCATCAGGCCGGCATACAGAAAGCCCGTGTAGGGGATGCCGTCTTTTTCCATGCCACGGATGGTGGGCAGGATCACCTGGCGCATGGCGCGCGCATGCACGTCGGCCGTGACCACCGGCGCAGGCGAATACGCGCCCATGCCACCGGTGTTGGGGCCTTGGTCGCCATCCTTCAGGCGCTTGTGGTCCTGGCTGGTGGCCAGCGCCAGGACGTTCTTGCCGTCGCACAGCACGATGAACGAGGCTTCCTCACCTTCGAGGAACTGCTCGATCACCACGCGGGCGCCGCCTTCGTTGTGGGCCACGCCGTACTTGTTGTCCACCAGCATGAAGTCCACGGCGTCGTGGGCCTCCTGCAGCGTCATGGCTACCACTACGCCCTTGCCCGCCGCCAGGCCGTCGGCCTTGATGACGATGGGTGCGCCCAGACGGTCCACGTAGGCATGCGCGGCCTGCGGATCGGTGAAGGTCTCGTACTCGGCCGTGGGGATGCCGTGGCGCTTCATGAAAGCCTTGGAGAAGGCCTTGGAGCTTTCCAGTTGCGCGGCAGCCTGCGTGGGGCCGAAGATGCGCAGGCCGTGGGTACGGAACTCGTCCACCACGCCAGCGGCCAGCGGTGCCTCGGGGCCGACCACGGTGAGCGCGATCTTCTGCGCCTGCGCCCACTCGCGCAGGGCCGTCACGTCGCTGATGGGCACGTTCTCATACTTTGGCGACAGCGCCGTGCCGCCGTTGCCGGGCGCCACGTACACCTTGGAGGTCTTGGGGGACTGGCTCAGCTTCCAGGCCAGTGCGTGTTCCCGGCCGCCGCCGCCAATGACTAGGATTTTCATAGGGTGTCGGTGCTCAAGTTCCTAGAGCTCTGCGTTGTGGTAGACCTCTTGCACATCGTCGAGGTCTTCGATCATGTCCAGGAGCTTTTGCATGCGCGCGACATCGTCGCCCTCCAGGGCGATGGTGTTCTCGGGGCGCATGGTGACCTCGGCCACCTCCGGCTGGAGGCCCGCAGCCCCCAGCGCATCGCGCACCGCCTCGAAATCGCCGGGCGCGGTCAACACCTCGATGGCACCCTCATCATCGGTGATCACGTCCTCGGCGCCCGCCTCCAGGGCCACTTCCATGACCTTGTCCTCGCTGGTGCCGGGGGCGAAGATGATCTGGCCCACGTTCTTGAACTGAAAGGCCACGGAGCCTTCCGTGCCCATGTTGCCGCCGTACTTGCTGAAGGCGTGGCGCACTTCGGCCACGGTGCGCACGCGGTTGTCGGTCATGGTGTCCACGATGATCGCGGCGCCGCCGATGCCGTAGCCCTCGTAGCGGATTTCCTCGTAACTCACGCCTTCCAGCGTGCCCGAGGCCTTGTCGATGTTGTACTTGATGCGGTCGGCCGGCATGTTGGCGGCCTTGGCCTTGTCGATGGCCAGGCGCAGACGCGGGTTGGCCGAGGGGTCGCCGCCACCCGTGCGCGCCGCGACGGTGATTTCACGAATGATGCGGGTCCAGATCTTTCCGCGCTTTTCATCCTGGCGCCCCTTGCGGTGCTGGATGTTGGCCCATTTACTGTGTCCTGCCACTGCAGCGTCCTTTGATTGATTTAATCTTGCGGCCGCGATTTTACTTTTGACTCACCCCATCACTACCGCCATGTCCGAACCTCTCCTGATTGCACAGCGTGATTCCACGCAATGCCACCTGCTGCCGGGCCTGGCCAACCGGCACGGCCTGATCACCGGCGCCACCGGCACCGGCAAGACCGTGACGCTGCAGACGCTGGCCGAGCAGTTCTCGCGCATCGGCGTGCCGGTGTTCATGGCCGACGTGAAGGGCGATCTCACCGGCATCAGCCAAAAGGGCACCATTGGCGAGAAGCTGGGCAAGACGCTGGCCGACCGCGGCTTGGCCGCGCCCGAGCCCACGGCCTGCCCCACCACGCTGTGGGATGTTTTCGGCACGCAGGGCCACCCCGTGCGCGCGACCATCTCGGACATGGGGCCGCTCTTGCTGGGGCGCATGCTGAACCTGAACGAAACCCAGCTGGGCGTGCTCAACCTGGTGTTCAAGATCGCGGACGACAACGGCCTGCTGCTGCTGGACCTGAAGGACCTACGCGCCATGCTCACCTACGTGGGCGACAACGCCAAGGAGTTCACCACCGAGTACGGCAACATCTCCACGGCCAGCGTGGGCGCCATCCAGCGCGGGCTGCTGCAGATCGAGACGCAGGGCGGCGAGCAGTTCTTTGGCGAGCCCATGCTCAACATCCAGGACTTCATGCAGACCGTGGACGGGCGCGGCGTGGTCAACATCCTGGCGGCCGACAAGCTCATGAATTCGCCGCGCCTGTACGCCACGTTCCTCCTGTGGATGCTGTCGGAGCTGTTCGAACAACTGCCCGAGATCGGCGACCCCGAAAAGCCCAAGCTGGTGTTCTTCTTCGATGAGGCCCACCTGCTGTTCAACGAGGCGCCCAAGGTGCTCGTGGAGCGTATCGAACTGGTGGTGCGCCTGGTGCGTTCCAAAGGGGTCGGCGTGTATTTCGTCACCCAGAACCCGCTGGACATCCCCGACAGCGTGCTGGCCCAACTGGGCAACCGCGTGCAGCACGCGCTGCGCGCCTTCACCCCGCGCGACCAGAAGGCCGTGAAGGCCACGGCCACCACCATGCGCCCCAAGGCGGGCCTGGACATCGAGGCCGCCATCACCGAGCTGGCCGTGGGCGAGGCGCTGGTGAGCTTCCTCGACGCCAAGGGCCGCCCCAGCGAAACCGAGCGCGTGTACGTGCTGCCGCCCGGCAGCCAGATCGGCCCCATCACCGACGTGCAGCGCCGCGCACTCATCGGCGGATCGCTCGTCGCGGGCACCTACGAGCAGGCCGTGGACCGCGAATCTGCCTACGAGAAGCTGCGCGGCCGCGCCGAGCAGGCTGCCAGCAATGCCCCCAGTGCCCCCGGCAACGGCACGGCGCAGGGCGACAGCGGCCTCATGGGCGGCCTGAACGACGTGCTGTTCGGCAGCACCGGGCCGCGCGGCGGCAAGCGCGACGGCCTGGTGCAGACCATGGCCAAGTCGGCCGTACGCACCATGGGCACCAGCCTGGGCAAGGAAATCCTGCGCGGCGTGCTGGGCGGCATCTTCGGCGGCAGGAAGCGCTGAGGCGTTCCAAGCCAAATTCAGCTCCAGCGTCCGTCTATCAAGCGCTAACAGCTATTATTTAAGGAGCACTCAATGATCGACCTGTATTACTGGACCACGCCCAACGGCCACAAGATCACCCTCTTCCTGGAAGAAAGCGGCCTGCCCTACCGCGTGCACCCGGTACACATCGGCCGGGGCGAGCAGTTCGCGCCGGACTTCCTGCGCATCGCGCCCAACAACCGCATCCCCGCCATCGTGGACCAGGCGCCCGCGGATGGCGGCGCGCCGCTGTCGGTGTTCGAGTCGGGCGCCATCCTGCTGTACCTGGCCGACAAGACCGGCCGGTTCATCCCGCAGGACCTGCGCGGGCGCAACGAGGCGCTGCAGTGGCTGTTCTGGCAGATGGGCGGCCTGGGGCCCATGGCCGGGCAGAACCACCACTTCACGCAGTACGCGCCCGAGCCGGTGCCCTACGCCATCGACCGCTACGTGAAGGAAACCGCGCGCCTGTACGGTGTGCTGGACAAGCACCTGGCCGACGGGCGCGACTACATCGCAGGGGACTATTCCATTGCCGACATGGCCTGCTATCCCTGGATCGTGCCGCACGAAAGGCAGCGCCAGGACCTG
Source organism: Diaphorobacter sp. J5-51 (assembly GCF_001023515.1). Taxonomy (NCBI): domain Bacteria; kingdom Pseudomonadati; phylum Pseudomonadota; class Betaproteobacteria; order Burkholderiales; family Comamonadaceae; genus Diaphorobacter; species Diaphorobacter sp. J5-51. The sequence goes on from NZ_JSYI01000121.1 coordinate 21,789, forward strand.
GCAGATTTCCCGCACCTGCGGGCCTGGTTCGAGCGCATCCAGGCACGGCCCGCCACCGGCCGCGCCTACGCGCTGGCACAGACCATCAATACCGCGCCCACGGTGGACGAGGCGGCCAAGAAGATCCTCTTCGGCCAGGACGCCGGCACCGTGCGCCGCTAACCAAGTACCGAGGCGCCCATGAAAAAAGCCGCTGTTCAGCGGCTTTTTCGTGGGTGGACGGGGGCCTTGGCGGCACGGTGCATGGCGCGCATCAGTCCACGAGCCCCACGAACACGTTCTGCACGTCGTCGTTGTTCTCGATGCCCGCCAGGAAGGCCTGCACTTCCTCCTGCGCCTCGGGCGAAAGGCTGGCCATGCTCACCGGGTTCTTGGCCTTGTAGCCCAGCTTGACCGACAGCACCTTGAAGCCGAAGCCCGGCAATGCCTTGGCCACCGCGTCCAGATCCGAAGGGTCGGTCAGGAACAGGGTCTGGCCCTCTTCCTCGCCGGGCTCGAAGTCCTGGGCACCGGCCTCGATGGCGGCCAACTCCGCGTCGGCGCCGGCTTGCTCGGGCTCGCCCTCGATCATGCCCACGTGGTCGAAGTCCCAGGCCACGGCGCTCATCTGCCCCTTGCGAAAGCACACGCGCATCTCGGGCGCCGTGCGGTTCACGTTGTCGGTCAGGCACTCCACCATCACCGGCACCTGGTGCGGGGCAAAGCCCTCGTAGATCACGCGCTCGTAGTTCACCGCGTCACCCCCCACGCCCGAACCCTTCTTGATGGCACGCTCCAGCGTGTCCTTGGGCATGGACGCCTTGCGCGCCGCCTCGATGGCCAGGCGCAGGCGCGAATTGCCGGCCGGGTCGGCCCCCGCGCGCGCGGCGACGATGATTTCCTTGACCAGCTTTCCAAAAAGCCTGCCCTTGGCATCGGCGACCAGCGCCTTGCCCTTTGCCTTCCATTGCGCGCCCATGGCTGCGATTCCTTTGCTTGGAGCCAACAAAAAATGCGGCCTGCGCCGCAGCGGCAAAGTGTATACCTCGCCGCCAGACCGACTGGACCGCGACAAAGGGGCGCCTGCCGGTGGCGCCGCGGGAGATGGCGCTTCTTTGCTATGCATCAAATAGCTGCCTGCGCTTGCCCTACAAGCGCTGCAGGCCGATTTCGCTCTGCACCCGATGACCGCCGCACCGTCGCGCAAGCGACGCCCCGGCCCGCCGGCCACTCCTACAGTCGCGCCATGAACACCCTCACCTGCTTCACCCTCACCGTCACCGACCACGTGGCCCACCTGGTGCTGAACCGCCCCGAGGCCATGAACACCATGCACCCGCAGTTCTGGCGCGAGCTGGACGCCGTGCTGGCCGACCTGCACCGCGGCGGCGAGGCGCGCGCGCTGGTCATCAGCAGCACGGGCAAGCACTTCAGCGCGGGCATGGCGCTGGAGACCTTCGGCGGCGCGATCACGCTGGACGACCGCAGCCCCGAGGGGCGCGCCGCCGTGTTCGACCTGCTGACGGACATGCAGGCCACCTTCACGCGCATCGAAGAGCTGCGCATCCCCGTGATCGCGGCCATCCACGGCGGCTGCATCGGTGGCGCACTGGACATGGTGGCGGCCGCCTGCATCCGCTATGCCACGCGCGATGCCTTCTTCTGCATCCAGGAGATCAACATCGGCATGGTGGCCGACGTGGGCAGCCTGCAGCGCCTGCCCAAGCTCATGCCGCTGGGCCTGCTGAACGAGCTGGCCTACACCGGCCGCCGCCTGCCGGCCGAGCGCGCGCTGGAATGCGGACTGGTCACGCAGCTGTTCGACTCGCACGAAACGCTGGTGGCCGGCGCCCTGGCCTGCGCGAACGAGATTGCCACCAAGCCGCCGGTGGCCGTCTGGGGCACCAAGCAGGCCGTGCGCTATGCGCGCGACCACGGCGTGCACGACAGCCTGCGCCAGATGGGCTGGCTGCAGGGCGCCATCTGGAGCAACCGCCACGTGGGCGAGGCCGTCTCCGCCATGCAGGCCAAGCGCGCGGGCGACTTCCCGGCGCTGGCGCCGCTCAAGCGCTTCAGCGAACTCGGCTGACGCACGCGCCGCGCGGCCCCGGTTTCAAAGTTGATAGCTGGGCGCGCTTGCTGCAAGGGCGTTGCAGGCCAATCGGGGCATATACCGCCGGGTGTCGGGCTATGATGCGGCAACCCGCCTGCGGCGCGGCACCGCGCCGCGTTTCCATTCACCAGCGTTCGCCCACAGCCATGCACCTGCCGCGCCCTCCGCTGCCCACCTACGACGACGTTGCCGAAGCGGCCCATCGCCTCAAGGGCATGGCACACCGCACGCCGGTGCTGAGTTCCAGCACGTTGGATGCGCTGCTCGGCGCGCAGGTGTTCTTCAAGTGCGAGAACCTGCAGCGCATGGGCGCGTTCAAGTTCCGCGGCGCGTTCAACGCACTGGTGCAGTTCAGCGAGGCGCAGCGCCAGCGCGGCGTGATCGCGTTCTCGTCGGGCAACCATGCGCAGGCCATCGCGCTGTCGGCGCGGCTGCTGGAGATTCCCGCAGTCATCGTCATGCCGGAGGATGCGCCGCTTGCAAAGATAGCCGCCACGCGCGGCTACGGCGCCGAGGTGGTCACCTACAACCGCTTCACCGAAGACCGCGAGGCCATCAGCCGCCGCCTGGCCACCGAGCGCGGCATGACGCTGATTCCGCCCTTCGACCACGCCCACGTGATCGCCGGCCAGGGCACGGTGGCCAAGGAGCTGTTCGAGGACGTGCCGCACCTGGACTACCTGTTCGTGCCGCTGGGCGGCGGCGGCCTGCTGTCGGGCTGCCTGCTGGCAGCGCGCGAACTGGCGCCGCAGTGCAAGGTGGTCGGCGTGGAGCCCGAGACCGGCAACGACGGACAGCAGTCCCTCAACGCAGGCCACGTGGTGCGCATCGACACACCGCAGACGATTGCCGACGGTGCGCAGACGCAGGCACTGGGCGCGCTCACCTTCCCCCTCATCCACGCCGGCGTTTCTGACATCGTGACCGCCACCGATGCGCAGCTCATGAGCGCGATGCACTTCTTTGCCGAACGCATGAAGATCGTGGTCGAGCCCACGGGCGCGCTGGGACTGGCGGGCGCGTGCCATGGCGGCGTGCGGCTGCGGGGCAAGCGCGTGGGCGTCGTCATCAGCGGCGGCAACGTGGACATGACCCGCTACGCACAGCTGCTGACCGCGGCGTCGGCAGATTGACCTGAGGCGGATGGGCCCCTGGCCGGCGGTGCGTCGGCGCTGCCCGCGCGCAGGGGCTTGGCGCCAGAGTGCAAAATTCCGGCTCCGATCTTTTTTTCTATCCCAATAAGAGGCACCAGCCCATGAGCAACGTCCACGTCATCGACCACCCCCTGGTACAGCACAAGCTGACCCTGATGCGCAAGAAGGACGCCAGCACCAACAGCTTCCGCCGCCTGCTGGGCGAGCTGTCCACCCTGATGGCCTACGAAGTCACGCGCGACATGCCGCTGCAGGACATCCAGATCGAAACTCCCCTGGAGACCATGACCGGCAAGGTCATCGACGGCAAGAAGCTCGTGCTCGTGTCCATCCTGCGCGCGGGCAACGGCTTCCTGGACGGCATGCTCAACGTGGTGCCGGGCGCGCGCATCGGCCACATCGGCCTGTACCGCGACCCGGACACGCTGCAGCCGGTCGAGTACTACTTCAAGATGCCCTCCGAGATGGCCGAGCGCGACATCATCGTCGTGGACCCGATGCTGGCCACCGGCAACTCCGCCGCCGCGGCCGTCGCGCGCCTCAAGCAACTGCAGCCGCGCTCGATCAAATTCGTGTGCCTGCTGGCTGCACCCGAGGGCGTGGCCACGCTGCAAAAGGCCCACCCCGACGTGCCCATCTACACCGCCGCCATCGACCGCGAACTCAACGACCACGGCTACATCCTGCCCGGCCTGGGCGATGCGGGCGACCGCATCTTCGGCACCAAGTAACGCGCTGGCGACAGGCGCTGCCCCGGCCCTGGCCGCGCCGGTCGCTGCTACTTCAGACCATTTCGGACGATTTCGGACAACGTCGGCTACTGCGGCACCACCTGACCCACCGTGGCCGATGGCGCGGACTGGCCCGCGGGTAGCGCCGGGCCGCCCGCGGCCTGGGCGTCGCGCCAGCCGGCCATGAGGTCATTGGCCATGGCCTGCAGCAACCGCTTTTCCCGCTCATCGAACGCGCGCGGCGCGGTGTCCATCAGGCACAGCGTGCCCAGCGCATGGCCCGCCGCGTCGCGCAGCGGAACGCCCGCGTAAAAGCGCAGGCCCTGCTCGCGCAGCGCCGGATTGCCGGCAAAGCGCGCATCCCGCGCAATGTCGGGCACCACCAGCGACCGCTGCCGCGCCACCACATGCCCGCACAGCGACAGGCCGCGCGGCAGGCCCTGACCCGCCGAGCAGGCCTGCCCTCCGCCGGCCGATAACGGGCCGTGCGCACACAGCGTAACCTGCCGCTCGCGATCCACCAGCGACACCATCGCCAACGGTACGTCGAAGATGTCGGCCGCGCGCTGGGCCGTGTGCTGGCACAGCTGCTGCAGCGCGGGGCCGTCCAGCACGCCGCTGGCCTGCAGGGCGCGCAGGCGCGCCTCGTCGTCCGCGGGAATGGGCGCGGGGGTGTAGGCGCCTTCCACGCTGGCACCCTGCAGCTGCGCCACCTGGGCCAGGGTTTCCTCCAGCGACAGGGCCAGCGCGTCGGCGCCCAGTTGGGCACTCAGCTCGTCCTGCGGCTGGGACTGCACCCCACCCCACAGCGCCAGCACGATGTGCACATGCGGCCAGCGGCGCTTGAGCCTGCGGCACAGGTGCCGCGCGGCGGCGGTGGGCTCGGGCGCGAGCCACACCACGCAGACCACGCGCACGGCGTCCAGGTCCAGTCCATCCAGATGTTCGGCGCTCATGGCGCCCTCCACGCGCGCCAGCGCCGGGCAATGCTGCAGCGACAGCGCATGCGCCAGCATGCGCGCCGCGAACAGATCCACCTCCCACTTGCCGCCCAGGCACACCACCGGCTCTTGCGCAGCGGTGTCGGGCACCGGGTACTGCTCCTCCAGCTCGTCCAGCAGCGCGTCCATGCCTTCGACCAGGCGCAGGCGGTGCTCGGGCGTGGCCACCTGCGCATGGTCGCCCACGGCCATGCGCAGCACGGGCACGCCCACCTGGCCGTAGAAAGCGGGCACGGCGCCCTTCAGGGCCTCGATGCGGGTGGTGCTCAGCTCGATGGCCTCCGCAGCGTCGCCTGCCAGCAGGCGCTGGTAGATGCGCGTGGGCTCGTCCAGCACCGGCCGGCTGCCCAGCAGCACCTCCAGGAAGGCCAGCTGCGGCAGATACCGGCCGATCACCAGCAGGCACACGGTGAGCGGCGTGGACATGATGAGCCCCACCGGCCCCCACAGCGCCGCCCAGAAGGTGGCCGCCACGATGAGCGACAGCGCCGACAGCCCGGTGCTGGACCCATACAGCCAGGGCTCGATGACGTTGTTGCTCACCAGTTCCAGCAGCACGATGAGGCCGAGCGTCCACAGCACCAGGTCCCAGCCCGGGTCCACCGCGAAAGCGAGGGTGAGCGGAAACGCCGCGGCAATGAACGGCCCCAGGTAGGGCACGAAGCGCATCACCGCGGCCAGCGACCCCCACAGCACGGCACCGGGCACGCCGATGAGCCACAGGCCCGCCGCCATGGGAATGCCGTAGGTCACGTTCACCAGCAACTGCATGGTCAGGTAGCGCGTGATGCGGTCGCCCGCCTCGTCCATGGCATCGGTGGCGCGGTGCAGATTGCCCCCCCACAGGCGCAGCAGGCGGTCGCGCAGGTCTACACGGTCCAGCAGGATGAAGATCACGAACACCAGCACCAGGCCCGCCTGGGTGAGCGGCCCACTGACCGCCGAGAGCGCGGCCATGAGCTGGTTGGCGGGCGACAGCACGGGCGGCTGCACCTGCACCTTTTGCACGGCCGGCGCGCGCGTGGCACCCGACAAGGCGGGAGCGGCCGCCTCCACCTCGCGCTGCACGATGTCGAAGGTGCGCTTGGCGCCGTCGAACATGCCGGGCGCGCGCAACTCCTGGCGCAGGCTGCGCAGCTTCTTGCGGATGGTGCTCTGGTAGGAGGGCAGCTGCGCGCTCAGCTCGCGCGCCTCGTTACCGACGAACAGCGCCCCCACGCCCAGCACCATCAGCATGGCCATCACCACCACGATGACCGAGGGCAGGCGCGGCAGGCCCATGCGCTTGAGCTGCGCCACCAGCGGCTCCAGCACGAAGCTCAGCAGGAACGCCAATGCCAGCGGCACCAGCAGCGTACGGCCGAAATACAGGCCCGCGACCACCAGCGCCGCGATCACCAGGCCGATCATGAACCGCAGGCTGGGCACCGTGGCGTCCAAGGCCGTGGCGGTGTGCACGGTGCGCTGCGGCGGATAGCCCGAAGCGGTGGCGCCGCGCGCCGCCCCCGCATCCCTGGCCGGCCTGGAATCGGTCGGCTCCTGCGGCCCGCTGTTGCCCATGGCGTTGTCCCCTTGCATCGCTTCTCGAAGTCGTGTCCGGCGCGTATTGTCTGCTGGGCGGCCCCGCGCCCCTGTAGGCGGCAGCCGCCACAGACTGCACGCGGGCGGACGACTGACAGCGCACGCCGTGCACCGCGCCGCCCGCAGGGCGCTCCACCCTACCCGTCAATGACCTAAAATAGCCCAAGCGCGCTTGTAGCAAGCGCGAGCAGCTATCAAAATAAAAGCACCTCTGCCGCACCGCCCCGTCGGCACGCACCTACCGGTCCACCCCTCAACAAAGCCCCCGCGCCGCCGCCTTGACCGCCACCGCCACTCCCCTGATTGCCGCCGGCACCCTGCTGGGCGGCATCGGCCTGTTCCTGCTGGGCATGACCATGCTGACCGACGGGCTCAAGCTGGCGGCCGGGCGCGCGCTGGAGCGCATCCTGGCCGCCTGGACGCGCACGCCGCTGCACGGGCTGGTGACCGGGGTGGCGCTCACGGCGCTGGTGCAATCGTCCACCGCCATGACGGTGGCGGCCATCGGTTTCGTCAACGCGGGGTTGCTGGGCTTCAGCTCCGCGCTGTGGGTGGTGTTCGGCTCCAATCTGGGTTCATCGGTCACCGGCTGGCTCGTGGCGTGGCTAGGCTTTGCGGTGAAGGCCGATGCCTTCGCCCTTCCGTTCATCGGCATCGGCATGGCGCTGCAAATCACCGGCAGCGGCACGCGGCGCGGGGCGCTGGGCCAGGCGGTGGCGGGGTTCGGCGTGCTGTTCCTGGGCATCGAACTGCTGCGCCAGGGCTTCACCGGGCTGGGTCCGCAGGCGCTGCCACCGCTGTCCAGCGACCTGCCGGGCCTGGCGCTGGCAGTGCTCATCGGCCTGGGCATGACGGTGGTGCTGCAGGCCTCGTCGGCCACGCTGGCGGTGGTGCTCACGGCCGTGGCGGGCGGCTCGCTGGCGGTGGAAGTGGGCGCGGGCGTGGTCATCGGCGCCAACGTGGGCACCACGCTCACGGGCATCCTGGCCGCCATCCACGCCACTTCCAACGCGCGGCGCCTGGCGGCGGCACACGTGCTGTTCAACGTGGTGACGGCCGCGGCGGCCCTGGCGCTGCTGTCGCCCCTGCTCGCGGCCATCCACCACCTGGGCGTATGGCTCACGGGTGAGGGAGACGCAGTGACGCAGCTCGTGATCTTCCACACCGCGTTCAACCTGCTGGGCGTGCTGCTCATGTGGCCGCTGTCGGGGCCGCTCGCGCGCTTTCTGCTGGCACGCTTTCGCTCGGCCGACGAGGACGTGGCCCGTGCGCAGTTCCTGGACCACAACGTGGCCGCCGTGCCCGCGCTGGCCCTGCAGGCGCTGCGCCGCGAGATGGCGCGCGTAGGCCACCTGGCACTGCAGCTGGCGTCGGATGCCACCCGCATGGCGCCCGTCGCCCTGCCCTGGCAACCGGCCGGCGCACAGGCCACGAGCCAGCTCACGCGCCAGTTGCAGGCGCTGGAGCAGCTGCAGCAGCAGGTGGGCGCGTTTGTGAGCGACGTGAGCCGCCAGCCGCTGTCGCGCGACGTGGCCGACCAGATGCCCGAGCTGCTGCGCATTGCGGGCTACTACGACACGCTGGCGCGTGTCATGCACCAGGTGGGCCAGCAGGCGCTACGCGTCACGCACCCCGCAACGGTGCCGCCCACCACGCCCGAAGGCCACCCCCTGGCCGCGCTGCCCCTGGCCTTCACCGCGGCGCTGGATTTTTTTGCCGCCGCTGATCCCAAGGCCCACGACCTGGACCAGGTGAACACCGCTCACGCCGTCTTCGACGCGGCGTACGAAGCCGCCAAGGCCGCCGTGCTGCGCGCGGGTGCCCAGGGCTTGCTGGAAGTGACGGCCGCGCACGAGTGGACGGGCCTGCTGGGCGACCTGCGCCGCGCCGTGGAGCAGGCCCACAAGGCCGCGCAGCATCTGGCAGCCCTGCCGCGTCTCAAGCCCACCCCGCCCGCCAACGGCCCGGCAAGCGTTACGCCCGGTGCCGAGTGACCCGCAGCGGCGATTCAGGCAAAAAGTGCCTGCAACGCCCTTGAATACAGCGCGAGAAGCTATGTAAAACATAGCACCCTGAGCCCTTCAGCACGACTGCACCTTCAACGGGTGTTCCGTCATGGGCCGGCGCACTGTTGCGTTATGGCACACGGCTGCGCCGCTGCGGCACAGCCGCGGCACGCCCCACCGCCCCTCCCCTCTGCAGCCGTTCTGGCACGGCGCTTGCACTGAGGCACTGCCGCCGCCGCATCGGCGGCATTCCTTCACAAGCACTCAGGAGACACCACATGAACATGGCCGAAATCGCCAGCCTTGGCATCGCCAACCCCTACAAGCAGCAGTACGGCAACTACATCGGCGGGCAGTGGGTGGCGCCCGTGGACGGGCAGTACTTCGAGAACATCTCGCCCATCAACGGCCAGAAGTTCACGGCCGTGCCACGCTCCAACAGCAAGGACATCGACGCCGCACTGGACGCTGCGCACAAAGCCAAGGCCGCGTGGGGCCGCACCTCGACCACCGAGCGCGCCAACATCCTGAACCGGATCGCCGACCGCATGGAGGCCAACCTGCTGCAGATCGCCGTGGCCGAGACCATCGACAACGGCAAGCCGCTGCGCGAGACCATGGCGGCCGACATTCCGCTGGCCATCGACCACTTCCGCTACTTCGCCGGCGCCGTGCGCGCGCAGGAAGGCGGCATCAGCGAGATCGACGCCGACACCATCGCCTACCACTTCCATGAGCCGCTGGGCGTGGTCGGGCAGATCATTCCGTGGAACTTCCCCATCCTGATGGCGGTGTGGAAGCTCGCCCCCGCGCTAGCTGCGGGCAACTGCGTGGTGCTGAAACCCGCGGAGCAGACGCCCGCCTCCATCCTGGTACTGATGGAGATCATTGGCGACCTGCTGCCGCCGGGCGTGGTCAATGTGGTCAACGGCTTTGGCCTGGAGGCCGGCAAGCCACTGGCCTCCAGCAACCGGATCGCAAAAATAGCCTTCACCGGCGAGACCACCACGGGCCGGCTCATCATGCAGTACGCCAGCCAGAACATCATTCCCGTGACGCTGGAGCTGGGCGGCAAGAGCCCCAACATCTTCTTCGAGGACGTGATGTCCGCCGACGACGGCTTCTTCGACAAGGCGCTGGAAGGCTTTGCGATGTTCGCGCTGAACCAGGGCGAGGTCTGCACCTGCCCCAGCCGCGCGTTGATCCAGGAATCGATCTACGAGCGCTTCATGGAGCGCGCGCTCAAGCGCGTGGCCGCCATCCAGCAAGGCCACCCGCTGGACAAGAACACCATGATCGGCGCCCAGGCCTCGCAGGAGCAACTGGAAAAGATTCTTTCTTACCTGGACCTGGGCAAGCAGGAAGGCGCCCAGTGCCTCATCGGCGGCGCGCGCAACACCGCCCTGGGCGGCGACCTGGCCGGCGGCTACTACGTGCAGCCCACGGTGTTCAAGGGCCACAACAAGATGCGCATTTTCCAGGAAGAGATCTTCGGGCCCGTGGTCTCGGTGACCACCTTCAAGACCGAGGAAGAAGCGCTGGAGATCGCCAACGACACGCTCTACGGCCTGGGCGCGGGCGTGTGGAGCCGTGATGGCGCGCGCGCCTTCCGCATGGGCAAGGGCATCCAGGCCGGGCGCGTGTGGACCAACTGCTACCACCACTACCCCGCGCACGCGGCATTTGGCGGCTACAAGCAGTCGGGCATCGGTCGTGAGAACCACAAGATGATGCTGGACCACTACCAGCAGACCAAGAACCTGCTGGTGAGCTACACCCAGCAGCCGCTGGGCTTCTTCTAAGCCCATACAGCGCCCCCACTGGCCGTCCCAGCGGGGGCGGCTGGTGCACGGGGGCTCCCCTTGCGTTCATTTGCACAGAGAAGGAGGTTTATCCCATGCCAGCCAAGACAATGAAAGCCGCCGTGGTCCGCGAGTTCGGCAAGCCGCTGACGATCGAAGAGGTGCCCGTGCCCACCCCCGCCGCCGACCAGATCCTGGTGAAGATCGAGGCCTCGGGCGTGTGCCACACCGACCTGCACGCCGCCGAGGGCGACTGGCCCGTCAAGCCCAATCCGCCCTTCATCCCGGGGCATGAGGGCGTGGGCTTCGTCGCCGCCGTGGGCGCCAACGTCAAGCATGTGAAGGAAGGCGACCGCGTGGGCGTGCCCTGGCTGCACTCGGCCTGCGGCTGTTGCACGCACTGCCTGGGCGGTTGGGAGACGCTGTGCGAGTCGCAGAGCAACACGGGGTATTCGGTCAACGGCGGTTTTGCCGACTACGCGCTGGCCGACCCCAACTACGTGGGCCACCTGCCGAAAGACGTGGGCTTCGTGGACATCGCCCCCGTGCTGTGCGCCGGCGTGACCGTGTACAAAGGCCTGAAGGTGACCGACACCAAGCCCGGCGACTGGGTGGCGATTTCCGGCATTGGCGGCCTGGGCCACATGGCCGTGCAGTACGCCCGCGCCATGGGGCTGAACGTGGCTGCGGTGGACGTGGACGACGACAAGCTCGCGCTGGCCCGCCAGCTGGGCGCCAGCGTGACGGTGAACGCGCGCGACACCGACCCGGCCGCCTTCCTGCAAAAGGAGATCGGCGGCGCGCACGGTGCGCTGGTCACGGCCGTGTCGCCCAAGGCCTTCGAGCAGGCGCTGGGCATGGTGCGGCGTGGCGGCACGGTGTCGCTCAACGGGTTGCCGCCGGGCAACTTCCCTCTGCCCATCTTCGACATGGTGCTGCGCGGCGTGACCGTGCGCGGCTCCATCGTCGGCACGCGTCTGGACCTGCAGGAGTCGCTGGACTTCGCCGCGCGCGGCCAGGTGAAGGCCACGGTGCGCACCGAGAAGCTGGAGAACATCAACGACGTGTTCGCGCGCATGCACAAGGGCCAGATCCAGGGCCGCGTGGTGCTGGACATGGCGGCCTGACGCCGCGGCACAGGCAACGCCATGACCACGCCAGCGCCGCCCGCCACCCGCGTGTCGGCCACGCCCGAGGCCACGGCGCTCATCAAGCGCCTGGTGGCCCAGCACGGGCCGCTGATGTTCCACCAGTCGGGCGGCTGCTGCGACGGCAGCGCGCCCATGTGCTTTGCCCGCGGGGAGTTCCTGCTGGGCGATGCCGACGTGCTGCTGGGCGAGATCGCCGGGCAGCCGTTCTACATGAGCCGCTCGCAGTTCGCGTACTGGGAGCACACGCACCTCCTCATCGATGCGGTACCGGGCGGCGGGGGCATGTTCTCGCTCGAAGGGCCCACGGGCATGCGCTTTCTCACGCGCTCACGGCTGTACACCGACGAGGAATGGGCCGCCATCGAAGCGCTGGGGCCGCCGCCAACGGGCGGCCAGTGACGCTGTTCTAGAGTTGCTCTTTATTTAATAGCTACTCGCGCTGTATCGGCGGCGTTTTTCAGGTCAATTTCGACTAAATCGCCCGCCCAACCAGCGCAAAGCGCTCCTTTTTCAGGAGCGACACGACTGCGCGCGCAGGTAGCGGTACACCGTGTTGCGCGACACGCCCAGCGCGCGCGCGGCGGCGGAGACATTGCCCGCGTGCGCATCCAGTGCCTGCTGCAGCGCATGGGCCGCCACATCGCCCAGCGGCCGCACGCTGGCCGGGGCCGGAGCCGGGGCCGCGGCGCGCGCGCCGTCCGCTAGCGGCACCGCTGGCTGAGAGAACGCCTGCGCCACCACGCGGCCCTGCTGCGCCAGCGCCTCGCATTCCTCCAGGAAGTCCTCCGGCAGGTGCGCGCACGTGATCGCGTCCGCGCCCTCGGCCAACAGCGCCGCCGTGCGCAGCACGTTGGACAGCTGGCGCAGGTTGCCCGGCCAGGCGTGGGCGGCGAACAGCGCCATCACCTCGGGCGCCACCGGTATGGGGCTGTCTGCGGCGGGAGAGTCATGCTGGGCGCGCAGCAACCGCTGCACGATCACCGCCAGGTCCGTGCGCTCGCGCAGCGCAGGCAGTCGCACTACCAGGCCGTTCAGCCGGTAGTACAGGTCGTCACGAAACTGGCCGTCGGCCATCATGGCGCGCAGGTTGCGGTGCGTGGCGCAGACCACGTTCACGTCCACCTCGATCTGCCGCGTGCTGCCCAGAGGCGCCACGCTGCGCTCCTGCAGCACGCGCAGCAGCCGCGCCTGCATGGCGAGCGGCATGTCGCCAATCTCGTCCAGGAACAGCGTGCCGCCGTGCGCCTGCACGATCTTGCCCACGCTGCCCTTGCGCCGCGCGCCGGTGAAGGCGCCCTCTTCGTAGCCGAACAGCTCGGCCTCGATCAGCGACTCGGGAATGGACGCGCAGTTCACCGCCACGAAGGGCCCTCGCGCGCGCGGGCCGTCGTTATGGATGGCACGCGCCAGCAGCTCCTTGCCGGTGCCCGTCTCACCCAGGATCATCGTGGGCACGCCACGCCCCAGCAGCCGCGTGACGCGCTCGATCACCTGCGCCAGCTGGGCATCGCCCGTGTCCAGGTAGCGCAGGCTGGACAGGCCGGGGGTCGCAGCAGGCCGCGCGCGCGGCGGCGGGGCCGCGGCCGGGCCGTCCGGGCACACCGGCAGCGTGACGCCGCCGCGTGGCGCAAACTCCACCTGTGCGTGCACCGACACGCCTGCCGGCAGTTGCAGCGCCAGCAGCGTGGGCACCGAGCGGCGCGCATGCTCCAGCAGCGCGCCCATCGACAGGCCGAACAGCGAGGTGAAGGTGTGTGCCGCCAGCGCCGGTCCCGACAACCCCAGCTGGAACTGCGCGCTGCGGTTGGCTGCCAGAAAGCGCCCCTGCGGGGTGAACGCCGCCAGCCCTTCCATGAGCGTGCCCAGGAACTCCGCGCGCGCATGAAAGCGCAGGCGCACGGCATCCTCGTACACCTTGCCGAAGAGGTGGTTCTCCACCATCGCGGCGGACATGCGCACCAGCGCCAGCGTGTGGGCGCTGTGGCCGCGGCGGTCGCCGCTCACGTCCAGCGCGCCGAGGATCTGCCCCTGCGGGTCCAGGATGGGAGCGCATGAACAGGTGAGGAACTGGTTGGCTTCCAGGTAATGCTGGCGCCCGTTGATCTGCACCGCATCGCCCAGGGCCAACGCCGTACCAATGGCGTTGGTGCCCTTGCTGCGCTCCGACCAGCCCGCACCGGGCTGCAGGGCCACGCGGCCGGCGCGGTCCAGGAAGGCATCATCGCCCTCGGCATGCAGGATCACCCCCTGCGCGTCGGTCAGCATCACCATGCTCTGCGTGCCGCGCAGCTGCTGCGCCAGGGTTTCCATGACGGGCCGCGCATGGGCGCACAGGGCCTCGTTGCGTGCCACGGTCCAGGCCAGGGTTTGGCGGTCCAGCAGGTGCAGGTCGGCCTGCTCATGGGGCTGCAGCCCGAACGACTGCGAGCGGGCGTGGGCCTGGGCGACGACGCCTGCCGTGGTCAGCGCCAGCGCGGCACCCGCGGAAGGATGCGCGCCGGGCGTTGCGATGCGGTGCATGGTGTCTCCTATGCAAGCTGTGCGCTGCACGGCACGCGGCCAGGCGGCGCTTTGGGACCGCACGATAGCATCAACGGCCGCTGATGAGCCCAGCAACCGCGGCGGGCACGCAGGCATGGGGCTGCGCCCACCCGTGGGCCAACGCCTGCAGGGCAGTGCCTGCGTCCTGCTCCAGCTTGAGCGCCAGCAGCCCGTCGGCCCGTGTACGCCCCTGGTTGACCGCTGCCACCGGCAGGCCCGCATCGACCGCCGCCTGCACGAACCGGAAGCCCGAATACACCATGAGCGACGAGCCCACGACGAGCACCGCGTGCGAGCGTGCCAGCGCCGCGCGCGCGGCCTCCACACGCTCGCGCGGCACGCTCTCGCCAAAGAACACCACGTCGGGCTTGAGCAGGCCGTTGCCGCAGTGCGCGCAGGAAGGCACATCGAAGCCGCCGAAGTCCCGTCCGTCCAGATCGGCGTCCCCATCGGGCGCGGCGCCGGCCTGCAGCGCCACCCATCCAGGGTTGCGCCGCTCCAGTTCGTGTTGCAACGCGGCACGCGGCGCACGCATGCCGCAGTCCATGCACAGCACGGTGTCGATGCGCCCGTGCAGGTCCAGCGTGCGCTGGCTGCCCGCTGCGCTGTGCAGGCCGTCCACGTTCTGGGTCAACAGCAGTTCGATACGGCCCGCCGCTTCCAGCGCAGCCAGCGCACGGTGCGCAGAACCGGGCTGGGCGCGGCCCATCACCCGCCAGCCTAGCAGGCTGCGCGCCCAGTAGCGCCGGCGCGTGGCTTCATCGCCCATGAAAGCCTGGAAGGTGACGGGCTGGGGGCGCTTCCATTCACCGTTCTGGTCGCGGTAGTCGGGAATGCCCACCTCCGTACTGCAGCCCGCGCCCGTGATGACGAACAACCGCGGATGGCGGCGCACGAAGTCAAGCAGCGCATCAACGTTGGCGGCAGCTTGCATCACAGCCCTCAGTCCATGCCGGGCGCGATGCTCTCGGCGTAGTCGTACACCGCGCCAAGGATGGCCTCGGTGCGTTCGTCATCGGCCTCGGCGCCCAGCGTGTCCAGGCGCTCGAACAGCGCGTCGAACGTCAGCCCGCCGCCCTCGCCCTCCACCAGCATGGCGACGCGGTGCGCCTCCCAGCGCTCCTGCTCCTCGGGCGAGAGCGTGTGCGGGAAGTTGCGCGCACGGTAGCGCCAGACCAGCTCGGCCAGGCGCGCGTCGTCAAAACCCAGGCGCTCGTGCGCCAACTCTTCGCCGGGCAATGCGCGCAGACGGTTCAGGCGGCGGCGGTCCTCATTGCCCACGAAGCCCCCGTACAGGTCCTGGTCCACATCCAGCGGCCCCTCCGCAGGGCGCTGGAACACCTGGGCCCACACGGCTGTCAGGTCGGGCAACGCGCGCGCCGCGGCGGCATGCAGCGCGGCCTGTGGCAGGTCGATGCCCCAGCGCTGCGCCATGTCCGGCGTGAGCGTATTGAGGTTACCCACCACCATCGGCGACTTGTTCAGATGCACGCTCTTGAGCGGCAGGCGTGTCACGCCCTCGGGCAGGTCGGCCGCGCGCGTGAACAGGCGCGTGCGGATCTCGTCAGCGGACAGCCGGGCCAGCTCGGAAGGGTCTTGCGCCAGATCCCAGGCCAGCAGCTCATTCTTGTTGGTCGGGTGGCTGGCCAGCGGCCACATCACGGCCAGGCAGCCGCGTTCGGCAGGGAACATGCCCGAGACGTGCAGGAACGGCCGTGCCTCCTGCGCCGTGGTGGGCAGGCGCAGCTCGGCCGCCACGCGGTCCTTCTTGTGCAGGGACAGCGCGAAGTCGAACAGCCGGGGGTTGTGTGAACGGATGAGCCGCGCCAGCGCGATGGTCGCACGCACGTCCGACAGCGCGTCGTGCGCGGCCTCGTGCGCCAGGCCGTTGGCTTTGGACAGATGCTCCAGGCGGAAGCTGGGCTTGCCGTCCACCTCGGGCCACGCGATGCCCTCGGGACGCAGCGCGTAGGTCAGGCGCACCACATCCAGCAGGTCCCAGCGGCCGCACTGGTTCTGCCACTCGCGCGCATACGGGTCCATGAGATTGCGCCAGAACATGAAGCGCGTGATCTCGTCGTCGAAACGGATGGTGTTGTAGCCCACGCCAATGGTGCCGGGCAGCGCCATCTCGGCCTCGATGCGGGCGGCGAATTCGCGCTCGGGCAAACCCTTTTCCAGGCACAGCTGGGGCGTGATGCCGGTGATCAGGCACGACTGCGGATCCGGCAGATAGTCGTTGGCCGGGCGGCAGTAGATCATCAGCGGCTCGCCGATCTCGTTGAGCTCGGCATCGGTGCGGACGGCGGCAAACTGTGCGGGGCGGTCGCGGCGCGTGTTGGCGCCAAAGGTTTCGTAGTCGTGCCAGAGAAAAGTGTGCATGAGGAAGAAGTTGCAGCCGGAAACAGTGCCAGGGCGAAGTATGCATGGCAGGCCGGCACAATGGCCGCATGCGTTTTCTCTTCATGCCCGACATCCTCGCCCGGCGCCGCGCCGCCGCCTCCGCACTGGGCCTGGCAGCACTGGCGGGGTGCGCCTCCGCTCCGCCCGCTACCCCCGCCNGTAGCGGCTCCATGCGCTGCACCCAGCGCCCCGGCGCCCGCGCCGGTCATCCCCCAACTGCCCTCGCCCGCAGCGCCCACCACCCCGGCGCCTGCCCCGGCAGCATCCACCGTGGAACCTGCGAGCACGCCGGTCGCGCCGGCGGCGCCCGACACCACCGCAACCACGCTGGCCGGCTTCCACGCCTGGGTGAGCGCCTTTGCACGCGATGCGCTGGCCGCCGGCATCCGCCCGCAGACCGTGGCCGCCACCCTGGGCCAGGCGCAGTGGCAACCGCGCGTGGTGGAACTGGACCGCGCCCAGCCCGAATTCACCCGCCCGCCCTGGGCCTACCTGGACAGCGCCGTGTCACCCCAGCGTATTGCGCAGGGACGCGAGCAGCGCCGCCAGTACGCCGACGCGCTGGACGCGGCAGCGCAGCGCTACGGCGTGCCCGCCAGCGTGGTCACGGCCATCTGGGGCATGGAGAGCAACTATGGCCGCAACTTCGGCAGCTTCCGCACCGTGGATGCGCTGGCCACCCTCGCCTACGACGGGCGCCGCAGCGCCTGGGCCCAGCGGGAGCTGCTGGCCGCGTTGCGCATCGTGGACCAGGGCGACATCGCGGCCGACGCGCTCATCGGCTCCTGGGCCGGGGCCATGGGGCACACGCAGTTTCTGCCCTCGGTGTTCCTTGCCCATGCGGTGGATGCCGACGGGGACGGGCGGCGCGACATCTGGGGCAGCGTGCCCGACGTGGTGGCGTCCACGGCCAACTTCCTGTCCCATTCGGGCTGGAAGAGCGGTGAGCCGTGGGGCGCCGAAGTGCTGCTGCCGCCCGGCTTCGACTACGCACGCGCCGAACTGAGCGTGCGCCAGGCCAGCAGCGACTGGGCCGCTGAAGGGGTGCGCGGGGTGGATGGCGCAGAACTGCCGCCGCTGCAGGACGCCTCCGTCCTTACCCCGGCAGGCGCGCGTGGTCCCGCCATCCTGGTCGGGCCCAACTTCCGCGCGCTGCTGCGCTACAACAACTCGGTGAACTACGCCCTGGCCGTGGGCCTGCTGGCACGGCAGATCGACGGCGGCGCGGGCCTGGCATCCGCCTGGCCGCGCGAACTGCAGCCTCTGTCGCGCAGCGAAGTACGCGCGCTGCAGGAGGCGCTGAACGCGCGCGGCCTGGACACCGGCACGCCCGACGGCGTGGCAGGGCCCGCCACGCGCGCTGGGGTGCGCCGCTACCAGCAAAGTGTGGGCTTGCCCGCCGACGGCTATGCCACGCGCGAACTATTGCAGCGACTGCTGACGCCCTGAGCCGGCGTCACCGCGTTGTTTTACTCCTTTTTTGATAGCTACTAGCGCTTTCTGCATGGGCGCTAGAGCCTGATTTCATCAATATCGCCGCTTCACTCGAAGCCGCGACCCTCGCCCGCCTCCTCGTGGGTCACGCCGTCGCGTATGTGGTAGATGCGCTTGAAGGTGGGGATGATCTTCTCGTCGTGCGTGACGACGATGATGGCCGTCTCCAGGCGCCGCGCCATGTCGTTCAGGATGCGGATCACCGCCATGGCACGTTGCGAATCCAGCGGCGCCGTGGGCTCGTCGGCCAGGATCACCGGCGGGCGGTTGACCAAGCCGCGGGCGATGGCCACACGCTGCTGCTCCCCGCCCGACAGTTGCGATGGCATGGCCGTGGCGCGGTGCTGCACGTCCAGGGCCGTGAGCAACTCCAGTGCGCGGCGGCGCGCCTCGTCGTTGGGCACGCCGGCCAGCATGGGCAGCAGCGCCACGTTGTCGGTGGCATCCAGAAACTGGATCAGGTACGGCGCCTGGAACACGAAGCCGATCTGGTCGCGGCGCAGCGCGCGCAGGTCGGGTACTTGCCAGCCGTCGTCATAGATCACCGTATCGCCCAGCGTCATGCGGCCCGACGTGGGGTCGATCACCGCGCCCAGGCACTTGAGCAGCGTGCTCTTGCCCGAGCCGGACGGGCCGATCAGGCCCACCACCTCACCCGGTGCCACGTGCATGTTCACGTCCTTGAGGGCGAGGAACGCCGTGTCGCCGGAGCCGTAGCGCTTGGTCAGGCGCTCGATGTGGATCCCTTTCCTGCTCATTGCTGCGTCCTCACCCTATCGCCTCGGCCGGATCGACCCGCAGCGCCATGCGGATGGCCACCACGCTGGAGAGCACGCAGATCGCCAGCACCGCGATGAAACCCGCCACCGTATCGAACGGCACCAGCAGCACGTATTTGGGAAACAGCGGCGCGGCAAAGGTGGCCGTGATCTTGCCAACGACGAAGCCGATCACGCCCAGCACCAGCGCCTGCTGCAGGATCATCCAGGCGATGGTGCGGTTGCGCGTGCCGATGAGCTTGAGCACGGCAATCTCGCGGATCTTGTCCATCGTCAGTGTGTAGATGAGAAAAGCCACGATGGCCGCACTGACCAGCGCCAGGATCACCAGGAACATGCCGATCTGCTTGGCCGATGTGGCGATGAGCTTGCCCACGAGGATGCCTTCCATCTGCGCCCGGTCATACACCGTGAGCCGCTTCCAGCGGCGGATGGGCTCGGCCACCTCCTGGGATGTGAAGCCCGGCTGCATGCGCACCAGCACGGCATTCACATAGCTGTTGCTGGTTTGCGAGGCCACCACCGCGTCCAGCAGGTCGGGAACGCCGGGGCGGTTGAAGGCCGGGTTGGCCTCGGTGCGCCGGCGCTGCATGAGGATGGCGTCGTTGTCCTTGAGGAACTGCGCCTCCTGCGCATCTTTCAACGGTATGAACACCATCGGGTCGCCGCTGGACGAGACCATGCGCCGCGTGAGGCCCACCACCGTGTAGTGGTTGCGCCGAATCTTCAGCACATCGCCCAGACGCACGCCGGCTGCCACGTCGGCGACGGCCTCGTAATGGCCGCGCGTGATCTGGCGCCCCGCCACCAACTGCGGTGGCCAGCCGGGCGCGCCTGGGCCGCTCGCGGTGATGCCCACCACCATGGAGCGCACATCCTTGTCGCCGTGGCCCACCTGCATGGTCAGGTAGGTGATGTTGGCGGCCTGCGCCACGCCCGGCATGGCGCGGATGCCGCGCCACAGGTCGTCGGGCACGCTGGAGGATTCCGCGTAGGGGCCCAGCGTGTCTTTCTGCACCACCCACAGGTCGGCGCCGCTGTTGTCCAGCAGCACCTTGCCGTCGTCCACCATGCCGCGGTAGACGCCCGCCATGGTCAGCGTCACGCCGATCAGCAGGCCCAGGCCGATGCCGGTGAAGACGAACTTCCCCCAGGCATGCAGAATGTCGCGCCCTGCCAGGCTGATCAAGGCGCCACCCCGGCAATGCGCTCGACCACGTGCACGCGGCTGCGCGCCGTGAGCGCCCTCTCGCTGTACACCACGATGGAGTCGCCCACGGCCAGCCCGTCCAGCACCTGCACATGGCCGTCGAGGTCCGCACGGCCCAGGCGTACCTGCGCAAACTGCGGCTTGCCACCGACCAGCTTCCACACGCCGCGCTGCCCGTCCACGAAGCGGATGGCCGCATTGGGGATGGTGGGCGCTTCGGGCAGTGCCGGCAGGCGCACGGTGACCTCGGCCAGTTCACCGACGGGGGGCAGCGGTGTAACCGGTGCATCGAAGACGATCTTGGCCAGCGTCTCCTCTGTCACCGCGTCCGCCAGGGGCTCGACGCGCAGCACGCTGCCGACCAGGTTGTCCCCGCGGCGCGAGCGCAGCACCACCTCGGCCGGCAGCCGGGCCGCCAATCCTTGGGCGGTGATCTGGTCAAAGCGCGTGTCGATCCACAGGCTGGCCGGGTCGATGAGCTTCACCACCGCCTGCCCCGCCACCACGGTCGTGCCAGGGTCGGCATCGCGCGCAGCCACCATCCCGGGCACGGGCGCCACCAGCCGCAGGTTGCCACGCTGCGCGCGCAATGCCTGCAAGTCAGCGCGCAGACGGCTCGCATCCTCGCGGGCAGCGGCCAGCGCGGCGTCCGCCACGGCCAGTTCCTGCTGCTTGGTGGCGTAGCTTTCCTCGCTGGTGCCGCGCACGGCCACCAGTTTCCCGTAGCGCTGGTGCTGGGTCTGCGCATAGCTCTGCCTGGCCTCTGCCTGGCGCAGCGCGGCTTCGGCGCTCTTGATGGCCGCCTGCTGTGCGCGCAGGCGGTCGTCCAGGTCCACCGGGTCCATTTCGCCCAGCACCTGCCCCGCCTGAACCCTGTCGCCCACCTGCACGTCCAGGCGCTGCACGCGCCCGGCGAAGGTGGGGCCGATCTTGTACAGATACCGCGCCTGCACCGTGCCGATGCCCGAGAGTGCCGGGGCAATGGCGCGCGATTGCACGCTGCCCAGCGTGACCGCCACGGGCGCCAGCGGCCCCGAACGCAGGGCGACATAGACGAACAGCGCCACCAGCGGCGCAATGACGGCGATCAGCGCCAGCGTGCGGCGCTGCAGACGGGGAAACTTCATAGCGCTCTTCCGATGCCGCGGCGGTAAATGGCAAACACGCCCTGCGCATCGCGGCGCATGCGCTGCACGTCACCCGCGAGCAGCGACTGCATCACCAGCCCCTGCACGGTGCCGATGAACAGCACGGCAGCGGCCTGCGCATCCAGTTGCGGGTCCAGCTCGCCCGCAGCCTTGCCGGTCTCCAGCAGCCCGCGCAGGCGCTCGCCGTAGGCCGTGATCAGGGTCTGCACCATCTGCTTGGGCAGGGTTTGGCCGGGGCGTTGGAGCTCCCCAAAGATGAGGCGTGGCACACCGGGCCGCTCGCACACGAAATGGATGTGCGCCATGAACACCGCCTCCAGCGCCGCCAGGGGAGAGGCTGCCCCATCCGCGGCCGCGTCCACGCGCGCCATGAGACGCTGCGCCACCCACGACATCACCGCCTGCAGGATGGCGTCCTTGGACGCGAAATGCCGAAACAGTGCCCCCTGCGTCACGCCCATATGCTGGGCAATGGCGGTGGTGGTGATGTCGCTGGGGTTCTGCTGGGCCGCCAGATCGACCACGGCCTCCACCGTGGCGATGCGCCGTTCGTCGGCGGGCAGGTACTTGGGCAGTTCACTCATGCAGCCACCTAAAGAAAGTAACTTATTACTATCTTATCGACAAACACACTGTGCGCAAGGCACGAATGCCCTTCTGGAGCATCCCGGGTTCTCATTCGCACGACCACCCCCTGCAATTCGCTCTCTTATCGATAGCTGCTCTCGCTTGGTGGATGGGCGTCAGAGCCGCTTTTGCTCATAAGCATGGCGAGCACCCATAAAAAAACCCGCAGCGCGGGCTGCGGGTTTGTTGAAACGCGGCGGTGCCGGAATCAGTCGGCGGTGGCTTCTTCGGGTTCGGCCGGTTCGGACTTGGCTCCGCGCTCCTTCTTGGGCACCGGCTGGATGTCCAGCAGCACCTCGGAAGTCTCCACGCCCTTGTCGTCCGTCTTGAGCTCAATGTCCACCGTCAGACGCCCGCCTTCGGTCAGACGACCGAAGAGCAGCTCATCCGCCAGCGCCTTGCGGATAGTGTCCTGGATCAAGCGCTGCATGGGGCGCGCGCCCATGAGCGGATCAAAGCCCTTCTTGGCCAAGTGCTTGCGCAGCGCGTCGGTAAAGGTAACTTCCACCTTCTTCTCGGCGAGTTGCTGCTCGAGCTGCAGCAGGAACTTGTCCACCACGCGCAGGATGATCTGCTCATCCAGCGGCTTGAAGCTCACGATGGCATCCAGGCGGTTGCGGAACTCGGGCGTGAACAGGCGCTTGATGTCGCCCATCTCGTCGCCCGCCTGGCGCGGATTCGTGAAGCCGATAGCGGCCTTGTTCATGGTCTCGGCGCCCGCGTTCGTCGTCATGATGATGATGACGTTGCGGAAGTCGGCCTTGCGCCCGTTGTTGTCCGTCAGCGTGCCATGGTCCATGACCTGCAGCAGCACGTTGAAGATGTCGGGGTGCGCTTTCTCAATTTCGTCGAGGAGCAGCACCGCGTGCGGCTTCTTGGTGATGGCCTCGGTCAGCAACCCCCCCTGGTCGAAGCCCACGTAGCCCGGAGGCGCACCGATCAGACGGCTCACGGCGTGGCGCTCCATGTACTCCGACATGTCGAAGCGGATCAGGTCCACACCCATGATGTAGGCGAGCTGCTTGGCGGCCTCGGTTTTGCCCACGCCTGTGGGGCCCGAGAACAGGAAGGAGCCGATCGGCTTGTCCGCCTTACCCAGTCCCGAGCGTGCCATCTTGACGGCGGCGGCGAGCACCTCCAGCGCTTTGTCCTGGCCGAAAACCACGCTCTTGAGGTCGCGCTCAAGCGTCTGCAGCTTGCCGCGGTCGTCATTGGACACGTTGGCAGGCGGGATGCGGGCGATCTTTGCCACGATCTCTTCGATCTCGGCCTTGCCGATGGTCTTCTTGCGCTTGGACGGCGTGAGGATGCGCTGCGCTGCGCCAGCCTCGTCGATCACGTCGATGGCCTTGTCGGGCAGGTGGCGGTCATTGATGTACTTGGCACTCAGCTCGGCCGCGGCCTGCAAGGCGGCGGCGGCGTACTTCACGCTGTGGTGCTCCTCGAAGCGGCTCTTGAGTCCCTTGAGGATGTCGATGGTCTCCTGTACCGTTGGCTCGACTACGTCCACCTTCTGGAAGCGCCGCGACAGCGCCGCGTCCTTTTCGAAAATGCCGCGGTATTCGGTGAAGGTAGTCGCGCCGATGCACTTGAGCTGCCCGCTGGACAGCGCAGGCTTCAGCAGGTTGGACGCATCCAGTGTCCCGCCCGACGCCGCGCCCGCACCGATCAGCGTGTGGATCTCGTCGATGAACAGGATGGCGTTGGGCTTGTCTTTCAGGCTCTTCAAGACGCCCTTGAGGCGCTGCTCGAAGTCGCCGCGGTATTTGGTGCCCGCCAGCAGCGCGCCCATGTCCAGCGAATACACCGTGGCCTCGGCCAGGATCTCGGGCACGTCATTCTGCGTGATGCGCCATGCCAGGCCCTCGGCAATGGCCGTCTTGCCCACGCCGGCCTCGCCCACCAGCAGCGGGTTGTTCTTGCGCCGGCGGCACAGGATCTGGATCGTGCGCTCGACCTCGTAGTTGCGGCCGATCAGCGGGTCGATCTTGCCGTCCTTGGCGGCCTGGTTCAGGTTGAGGGTGTACTGCTCCAGCGGAGAGGCCTTCTCGCTACGCTCGCTCTGCCCGCCCTCTTCTGCTTCCGCCTGGCCATCGGGCTTGGCGGGCTCGGGCGGCTCGCCCTTCTTGATGCCGTGGGCGATGTAGTTCACCACGTCCAGGCGCGTCACACCCTGCTGGTGCAGGTAGTAGACGGCGTGCGAATCCTTTTCGCCGAAGATGGCGACGAGCACGTTGGCGCCCGTGACTTCCTTCTTGCCGTTGCCGGTGGACTGCACATGCATGATGGCGCGCTGGATCACGCGCTGGAAGCCCAGCGTGGGCTGGGTATCCACCTCGTCCGTGCCGGCGACCTGCGGCGTGTTGTCCTTGATGAAATTCGTCAGCGAGGCGCGCAGATCATCGATATTGGCTGCACATGCGCGCAGCACTTCGGCTGCGCTGGGGTTATCGAGCAGTGCAAGCAGCAGGTGTTCCACGGTGATGAATTCGTGGCGCTGTTGACGGGCCTCGACGAAGGCCATGTGCAAGCTGACTTCCAGTTCCTGGGCAATCATGTGAGAACTCCTTTGTTGCTTGCGTGTTGGGGATAACTGTAGATCGGGGGCAAAAGCCTTTTATTCAACAGGCTCACTGAGGCATTGCAGCGGATGGCCCGCCTTGTGCGCCGCATCCAGTACCTGTTCGACCTTGGTGGCGGCCACATCGCGGGTGTAGACCCCGCACACGCCTTTGCCATCCAAGTGGATCTTCAGCATGATCTGCGTGGCGGCCTCGCGGTCCTTATTGAAGAACTCCTGCAGGATGACGACGACAAACTCCATGGGGGTGTAGTCGTCATTGAGCATGACCACCTGGTACATCTGGGGCGGCTGGGTCTTCTGTGTACGCCGCTCCAGCACGACCGAACCACCCTC
Source organism: Diaphorobacter sp. J5-51 (assembly GCF_001023515.1). Lineage (NCBI taxonomy): Bacteria > Pseudomonadati > Pseudomonadota > Betaproteobacteria > Burkholderiales > Comamonadaceae > Diaphorobacter > Diaphorobacter sp. J5-51. The sequence continues at coordinate 46,426 of NZ_JSYI01000121.1, forward strand.
GTCCCAGGACGGAGGGGTGGGAGCCGGCACCGGCGCGGGGATTGGGGGGGTGGTTGCCATGAATTTCATTCTAGCGAGGCCGATGCGGCACCTGAGCAGACCTCACATGGTGCCGCGCGGGCTTTTTTCAAGCGCTGATCACAGCCCTATTCATAGACCACATTCACAGCACCGCTGCCCGCCTGAGCGCTCCACGCGGCCAGCGCGGCATCGCTGGGAAAGAACCGGCTGGCCTCTCCCAACTGCACCTCGGCCGTGGCCGCGCCAGCCGCCGCTGTGCAGCGCAACTGCATGCGCACGCGCAGGCCATGGGCAAGCACCTCGCCGTGTTCGGTCTCCTCCCGTTGCGGAGGATAGTCACGCACCAGCGCCCCGATGTCTGGCAACTGCTGCCCCAGGCACACCTGCAGATAGCGCCCATAGCGTGCCCGCGCACCCGCCAAATCCCAGACCTGCTGCACCTTCATGCGCAGGCCTCCGCTGAAGTGGTCCAACTGCAGCCGACCACTCACCACTACGAATTCATCGTCCTTGAGCAGGCCGGCGTTCGCGTTGATCAGCCCTTCGTCGGCGGAAGCCTCGATGACGCCCGACTTGTCGTCCAGCTTGAACAACGCCAGCCTGCCGCGCTGCCCGTTGATGACGCGGTAGTCGCTCACGATGCCGGCGACCACCTGCGTCTCGCGGCTGTCCACCAGTTCGTCGATAGCGGTGCGCACGAAGCGGCGCACTTCCTGGTGCACTTCGTCGAACAAGTGGCCCGAGAGGTAGAAGCCCACCGCGGTCTTCTCCTGCATCAGCCGTTCCTTGATGCCCCAGGGCATCACATCCACCAGATCAGGCTCCTGCGTGCTGGAGCCGATGGCGTCATCGCCCATCATGTCGAACAGCCCGCCTTGGTTGGCGTTGGCGATCTGCGCATTGGCAAACTCGAACGCCCGATCGAGGGAAGCCACGAGCGCGGCACGGTTGAGCTGCAGGGCATCGAAGGCGCCCGCCTTGATGAGCGCCTCCACCGTGCGCTTGTTGACGCGCGTGCGGTCCACGCGTACGCAAAAGTCAAACAAGCTCTTGAAAGGCCCCCGGGTTGCGCCCTGTGGGCCCACGCCCTGCCCTTCGCGTGCGGCGATGATGGCCTCGATCGCCTGCTGTCCCGTGCCCTTGACGGCGCCCAGGCCATAGCGGATGACCTTGTCCGTCACCGGCTCGAAGCGGTAATTGCCCCGGTTGATGTCCGGCGGCTCGAAGGTCATGCCGAAATGTTTGACCGCGTCTTCATAGAGCACCTTGAGCTTGTCGGTGTCGTCCATTTCCACGGTCATATTGGCGCAGTAAAACTCCGCCGTGTAGTGCACCTTGAGCCACCCGGTGTGGTAGGCCAGCAGCGAATAGGCGGCGGCGTGAGACTTGTTGAAGCCGTAACCCGCAAACTTTTCCATCAGGTCGAAGACCTCGTCGGCCTTGTCCTGACTGATACCCTTTTCGGCTGCACCCTTGCGGAAGATGGCACGGTGCTCGGCCATTTCCTCGGCCTTTTTCTTGCCCATGGCGCGGCGCAGCATGTCGGCGCCGCCGAGCGAGTACCCACCCAGCACCTGCGCCGTCTGCATCACCTGCTCCTGGTAGACCATGATGCCGTAGGTCTCGGCCAGCACGGGCTCCACCAGCGGATGCGGGTACTCCACCACCTCCTTGCCGTGCTTGCGGTTCACGAAGCTGGGAATAAGGTCCATGGGGCCGGGCCGGTACAGGGCATTCAAGGCGATCAGGTCTTCCAGCCTGCTTGGGCGCGCTTCCTTGAGCATGCCTTGCATGCCCCGGCTTTCAAACTGGAACACGGCTTCTGTCTTGCCGTCCGAGAACAGTTTGTAGGTCGCAGCATCGTCCAGGGGAATGTTCTCGAACGCGAAGTTTTCCTGCCCTTTGTGGCGCTGCATGATGAACTCACGCGCGATTTCCAGGATGGTCAGCGTCGCCAAGCCCAGGAAGTCGAATTTCACCAGGCCGATGGCCTCCACGTCGTCCTTGTCGTACTGGCTCACCGCCGATTCGCTGCCTGGCTGCTGGTACAGCGGGCAGAAATCGGTCAGCTTGCCCGGCGCGATCAGCACGCCGCCGGCGTGCATGCCAATATTGCGCGTCATCCCTTCGAGCTTTTGCGCCATCTCGATGATGGTGCGCACGTCCTCCTCCTTGCGCACGCGCTCGTACAGGATGGGTTCCAACTCCAGGGCGTAGTTGTTCTTGTCCCCTTCCTTCTTGGGCTCTGGCGGGTAGGCCAGCGTATAGGTCTGGCCGGGTTTGCCGGGCACCAGCTTCGAGATACCGTCACAGAACGTGTAGCTCATGTCCATCACCCGCCCCACGTCGCGGATGGCTGCCTTGGCCGCCATCGTGCCGAAGGTGGCGATCTGGCTCACGGCCTCCTTGCCGTACTTGTCCTTCACATAGTCGATCACCCGGTCGCGGTTGGCCTGGCAAAAATCGATGTCGAAGTCGGGCATGGACACCCGTTCGGGGTTCAGGAAGCGCTCGAACAGCAGGTTGTATTGCAGCGGATCCAGATCCGTGATCTTGAGCGCATAGGCCACGAGCGAGCCCGCACCCGAGCCGCGCCCGGGGCCCACTGGGCAGCCGTTCTTCTTGGCCCACTGGATGAAGTCACCCACGATGAGGAAGTAGCCTGGAAAGCCCATCTTCAGGATGGTGCCCAGTTCAAACTCCAGCCGCTCCTGGTAGCGGGGGCGCTGGCGGTCGCGCTCGGCGGAGTCCGGATACAGGTGCAGCAGCCGCTCCTCCAGGCCCTCGTGGGACGCGTGGCGGAAGTACTGCTCCATCGTCATCCCACCCGGAATGGGGAAGTTCGGCAGTTGCGGCTTGCCCAGCACCAGCGACACATTACAGCGCTTGGCCACCTCAACGGTGTTGGCGAGGGCGCTGGGTACGTCGGCGAACAGCGCTTCCATCTCGGCACTGCTCTTGAAATACTGCTCGCGCGTGAAACGGCGCACGCGCCGCGGATTCGCCAAGATCTCGCCCTCGGCAATGCACACGCGCGCCTCGTGCGCCTCGTAATCGTCCGGCGTTGCGAACTGCACCGGGTGGGTGGCTACCACCGGCAGGGCCAGGCGCGCGGCAAGCTGCACCGCGGCGGTGACATGGGCTTCGTCGTCAGTGCGTCCGGCGCGCTGAACCTCCAGGTAGAAGCGGTGCGGGAAGATGCCCGCCAGACGCAGCGCCAGCTGCGCAGCTCCGGCGTCATCGCCCTTCATGAGCGCCTGCCCCACGGGACCGGCCTGCGCTCCAGCGAGGGCAATCAGGCCGTCGCCCAATTCCTGCAGCCACTGCCAGGTGCACAGCGCCTGGTTCTTGACGATGTTGCGCGTCCACGCGCGGGTCAGCAGTTCGGAGAGGTTCAGATACCCGGTGCGGTTCTGCACCAGCAGCACCATGCGCGAGGGTGCGCCTGCCGCTTCGCCCTCCAGGTAGATTTCGGCGCCCAGGATGGGCTTGACGCCCTTGCCCCGGCCTTCCTTGTAGAACTTGATCGCGCCGAACAGGTTGTTCAGGTCAGTGATCGCCAGGGCGGGCTGGCCGTCTTTCGCCGCCGCCTTGACGACCTCGTCGATACGGGTGGTTCCGTCCACGACGGAAAATTCAGTGTGCAAGCGCAAGTGGACAAACATGCGGCATTGTAGGAACGCGGGCATGTCCCATGCTTGCTCAGGGCCCCGCGCGCAGCATCCTTACAATGGCGCCATGCGGCCGCTCCATGGAGGTGCCGCCGCCGTCGCACACCCTTAGTACAAGAGCTGCCGCCATGCCGCGTTTTCCCCTGCCTTTGATTTCTGCCCTGCTCGCCGCCGGCCTGCTGGCTGCCTGCTCCAGCACGCCTGAAGACAAGACCGCTGGCTGGAGTACCGACAAGATTTATTCGGAAGCACGCGACGAGCTCAATGGCGGCTCTTACGACAAAGCCGTGCCGCTGCTGGAAAAGCTGGAAGGACGCGCCGCCGGCACGCCGTTGGCACAACAGGCCCAGTTGGAAAAGGCCTACGCGCAATACAAGGGCGGCGAGAAGGCGCAGGCTATTGCCACGCTGGACCGCTTCATGAAACTGCACCCCGCCAGTCCCGCGTACGACTATGCGCTGTACCTCAAAGGCTTGGTGAATTTCAACGACAACCTGGGCCTGTTCTCGTGGCTCTCGCGCCAGGATCTGTCGGAGCGCGACCAGAAGGCCGCCAAGGACTCGTTCGAGTCCTTCCGCGAACTGGTGACCCGCTTCCCCGAGTCGCGCTACACGCCCGACGCCCGCCAGCGCATGACCTACATCGTCAACTCGCTGGCGCAGTACGAGGTACACGTGGCGCGCTACTACTATGAACGCGGCGCATATGTGGCCGCCGTGAGCCGCGCGCAGAGTGCGGTTGCCGACTACAAGGACGTTCCAGCGACGGAAGAGGCTCTGTACATCCTGGTTCGGTCGTACGACGCGCTGGGACTCACGCAACTGCGTGACGACACCCGCCGCGTGATGGATGCTTCCTATCCTCAGAGCAGCCTGCCGCAGACGGGATTCAAGGCGAAGGCGAACCCCTGGTGGAAGTTCTGGTAAGGGCATCCAGTGCCGCGCCGAACTCTTCCTGCGTATGCAGCCTCCGCATGGGGGGCAATGCCCGCAGCAGAGGCTTGCCATAGCCCTTGTGCAACAGACGTGTGTCGGCGATGACCAGTATGCCGTGGTCGTTCTCGTTGCGGATCAGCCGGCCGGCCCCCTGCTTGAGCGCCACTGCCGCCGATGGCAGGGCGTGTCTGCGGAACACGTTGCCACCCTGGTCCGCCAGCCGCCGTGCCTGCGCCTGCTCCCACGGGTCACCCGGAGCGGGGAATGGCAGCTTGTCGATCACCACCATCTGCAGGGCCTCGCCTGGCACGTCGATCCCCTCCCAGAACGACGCCGCCCCCACGAGCACATGGCCCGCCGGCCGGCCGCTCGCGTCAAGCTGGGCACGAAAGCGCTCCACCATGCGCGACCGTGAGGCATGTCCCTGCACCAGCACCTCGATGCCGCCGCCGGGCGCGAAACGGCGGCATAGCTCATCCGCGATCACCGCAAGCGCCCGCAGACTGGTGGTCAACACCAGCGTATGCCCGCCAAGCCTTGCTACGGCATCACCCACCCAGCGCGCAAGCTGAACGCTGTGCCCCGCGTCGGAAGGCAGCGGGAGTGCGGGCGGCACATACAGCGCCGCCTGCCGCGCGTAGTCGAAGGGGCTAGGCACCTGCAGGGTACGAGCGCCCTCCAATCCACAGGCATCGGTGAACCAGCGCAGGTCCTTGCCATCGCCCAGCGTGGCGGAGGTATAGATCCACGAACGCGGTGCGGACGCGGCAGGCGGTTCGTCGCTCTCGTCCCAGGCGCCCTGCGTGGGGGGCTTTCCCTTCCACAGCGTGCGCAGGGCGCCGGCCACATCCAGGGGTGTTTCCACCATGCGCAACGCGCCTGCAGATTCAATCCAGCGCACCGTGCCAGCGTCCGCGTCGGAACAGAAATGCAGTACACGCTCCAGCAACGCGACCGTCCGGCTGTGCAGGTGGGCCAGATCGGGAGCGTGCTGCGCCACGCCGTCCAGTGCGGCCAGCACCGCGCGGAGTGCCGCCACCGCCCCCTCCAGCGCACCGTCCCAGGCAGACGGATCCAAGGCCTCGGGTGTGATGCCCGTCCAGGCGATGCGGGAGCCGGCTGCATCGGCATCTTCGCCCGGAGCGACCGCCAGGCGCAGCGCGTGCGCGCACTGGCGCAGGTGCTGGAGCAACCCCTGCCAATCCGCAGCGCCGCGCGCATGCCGCGCCCCAGCCGCCACCACATCCTGCCCAAGTTGCAGCAGCTGGCTGGTGCTGACATGTGTGCCCAGGAACTGGGCCGCGGTCTCGGCCAACCGGTGGGCTTCATCGAACACCACGACCCGGGTGTCCGGTAGCAGTTGCGCGGCCCCCGCCCCCTGCGCACCGAGGTCCGCAAAGAACAGGTGGTGGTTGATGATGAGCACATCTGCCGCCTGCGCGTCGTGCCGTGCGCGGTAGACATGGCATTGGCGCAACCGCGGGCATCCGGAACCCAGGCAGTTGTCCACCGTCGAAGTGACCTGCCTCCAGGCGGCTGAGTATTCATCCAGACCGGGGACCTCCGCCAGGTCTCCGCTGCGCGTGGACTGGGCCCATCGCTCGACACACGCCAGATCGTGGGCGACTGCTTCGTCATGCCCCTCCCCGTTGCGACGCGCCTGCTCCAGTCGGTAAAGGCAAAGGTAATTGGCCCGGCCTTTGAGGGCCACTACGCGTAGCGGGAGCGCCAGCGCCTGCTGCAGCAGCGGCAGGTCGCGCGTCAACAGTTGGTCCTGCAGTGTCTTGGTGGCCGTGGAAATGAGCACACGCTCGCCGCTCAGCAGTGCGGGAACCAAATAGGCAAAGGTCTTGCCAATCCCGGTTCCCGCTTCCACCACCAGTGACTCCCGGGCGTTGATGGCCTGCGCCACAGCGAGGGCCATGGCCGCCTGCCCCGGGCGGGAACGCAGATCAGGCCGCACACGCGCCAGGGGTCCGTCGGGCGCAAACACCGGGAGGACGAGATCGCTCAAGGACATGCGCCGCGGGCCAAAAGAAGTGTCAGAAAGGAATGGCCTTGCACCAGCCGTGATGCTCTAAAAACACAAGCAGACGCACCAGCGATGACAAGGCCCGGGAGTTGATCATAATAGGCGGCTCCCCCGCTTTCGCGACTGCGAGGCGGCCTTTCGTCCTCCGCTCCAATCCCATGACCAAAGCGTTCCGCCTCATTGCGTCGACCGGCATCCACAAGGGTGACCGCGAGTACCAGCAAGACCAGGTCGCCCTGCTGTCGCACCCGCGTTTCAATGGATGCGTACTGGGCGTGGTGGCCGATGGCATGGGTGGCCGCAGCGGAGGGCGCAAGGCGTCCGACCAGGTGATGCTCACCGCGCGCCAGTTGTTTGAACGCTATTCGCCAGAAACGGACGACGCCGCCGCCCTGCTCAAGCACATCGTGGAGGAGGCGCACATCGTGATCCGCCTCACCGCGATTTCCGCGGAACAGGAGCCACACAGCACCATCGCGGCATTCGTGATCAACCCACGCGGCGATTGCCACTGGGCCCACGCAGGGGACTCGCGCATCTACCACTTCCAGGGGGGGCGGCTGGTGTTCCGCACCAGCGACCACTCCTATGTGCAGGCGCTCGTGGACCGTGGCGAGATCACGGAAGCCGAGGCCAACACCCACCCCCACTCCAACATCCTCGTCGGCTGTCTGGGCACCGAGAGCGACCCTCCCATCACCACCCACCTGATTCCGCAGATGCAGCCGGGCGACGTGCTGCTGGCCTGCAGCGACGGCGTGTGGCACTACTTTTCACCTGCGGAACTGGCGTCGGTCCTGGATTCGCTGACGCCGCGCGAGGCCACCGAGTTCCTCATCGACAAGGCGCGCTCGCGCGCACGCGGGGGCGGCGACAACCTGTCGCTCGCCATCGTGAAGATCGAAACGCTGGTAGAGGAAAAGAAGCCTCCACGCTTGGCGCAACTCACACCCGCCACCTAAAACGCGCGTGGAAGACGGCCCCGCATGGGCCGTGGCGTCCACCGGGCCCTAAAGGGCACTCAACGGTCGCTGCCCGCGGCCGGGGCCGGCGGCGCCAATGCCGGCGACGGCTTGCGGCCGGCCGCCTCGGCTTGCTGGCGCTCAAGGCGTTCGCGGCGCTCACGTGCTTTCTGCTGCTTGGCCTCGTAGCGGGCGCGGGAATCCTGGATGCGCTGGGGCTGCGTTTGCTCACGGCGTTGCACATCGGCCGAATGCTCGGCTGCGCGGCGGCTCTGCTGCTGCGCACGGTCGCGCGCCTCCTGCTCGCGGGGCTTCTGCGGCGCGTTGCGAGGCGCCACCCGCATCGGGGCGGGACGCTCCCCGGCTTCCAGTTTCTGGCGTTGCTCCTGCTTGCGCTCCTCGATTGCTTGCAGGCGTTGCCCCGCCTTCTCCCGGCGCTCCGCATCGTTGATCTGCACTTCCTGGCGGTGCAGCACGTTGTCGGCCTCACGTGCCTGTATACGCACCCTGCGCAGGCAATCCTCCACGGCAAATTGCTGGTAGCAAGCCGCCTCGCCGCGCTCACGCTGCGCCTCGATCTCCCGGCGCTGCGCCTGGATGTGCTCACGCTGGGTCTGGCGCTGCCGCTGCGCCTGCGCTGCATCGGTCACAGGAGCGTCGGCAGCCCACGCCGCCAGGGGAGGCAGCGCTGCCCCACCCATGCACAGGAGGGCTGCGGCAAGAAAGCGGGAAGGCAGTGCAGGCATCAGGTCAGTCCGGTATCGACGACGCGCCGCTCAAGCGCCAGGAATTCCTTGGATTGCATCTCATTGAGGCGCGAAATGGTGCGTGGAAACTCATGCGCCAGGGGGCCTTCCGTATAGAGCTGCTCGGGCGGCACGGCGGCGGAGACGACGAGTTTCACCCGCCTATCGTAGAGCACGTCCACCAGCCAGGTAAACCGGCGCGCGGGCGACGCCATGCTGACAGGCATGTAGGGCACGTTGGACAGCAGCACCGTGTGGAACTGCGAGGCGATTTCCAGATAGTCGTTCTGCGACCGGGGGCCCATGCACAGCTCGCGGAAGTCGAACCACACCACGCCGCCCGCACGGCGGATGGCCTTGATCTCGCGCGCCTCTATGTGCAGCACCGGGTCTTCGTCACGCACTTCGGCCAGCTGCTCGAAGGCGTGCTGCATGGCCGCGTCCGCCGCGGGGCCCAGGGGCGTGTGGTAGAGCTCGACCAGCTCCAGCGCACGGCGCCGATAGTCCGTGCCGTTGTCCACGTTCACCACTTCCATGCGCTCGTTGAGCAGGTCGATGGCGGGCAGGATGCGGTCGCGGTGCAGGCCGCCGGGGTACAGTTCGTCGGGCTTGAAGTTGGAAGTGGTGACAAAGCCCACGTCGTTGTCGAACAGCGCCGCCAGCAGGCGGTGCAGGATCATCGCGTCAGTGATGTCCGCGACGTGGAACTCGTCAAAACAAATCAGCTTATAGCGCTTGGCGATGCGCGCACCCAGCACATCCAGGGGGTTCTGCGTCCCCTGCAGGCCAGCCAGTTCACGGTGCACTTCGCGCATGAATTCGTGAAAGTGCAGACGCACCTTGCGCTTGATGGGTACGGCGTTGAAGAAGCAGTCCATGAGGAAGCTCTTGCCCCGCCCCACACCGCCGTACATGTACACGCCACGCGGCACCTGGGGCCGGTTGATGAGCTTCTTCAGCGTGTTGGAGCGGCGCTGCTTGTACGCTCCCCATTCCTGGGCACAACGCTCCAGCGCGTTCACGGCCCGCAACTGGGCCGGATCGCTCTTGAAGCCCTTGGCGGCCAGCTCGGCCTCGTACGCCTGCCTGACGTTCACCCGCATGTTATCCCTATGCTTCAAAAACAATAGCTGCCAGCGCTTGTCACACAAGCGCTGGCAGCTATTTTTGCCTCAAATTATCAGAAATTGAGGGTGCGCTTGTCCACGGCCAGCGCCGCTTCCTTAGTGGCTTCGGACAGCGAGGGGTGGGCATGGCAGATGCGCGCAATGTCTTCGCTCGATGCCTTGAACTCCATGGCGACCACGGCTTCGGCGATCAGTTCGGAAGCCATCGGACCGACGATGTGCACGCCCAGGATTTCGTCCGTGGCTGCGTCGGCCAGGAACTTCACCATGCCAGTGGTGTCGCCCAGCGCGCGCGCGCGGCCATTGGCCAGGAACGGGAAGGTGCCCGCCTTGTACTTCACGCCGTCGGCCTTGAGCTGCTGCTCGGTGCGTCCGACCCAGGCGATCTCGGGGCTGGTGTAGATGACCCAGGGGATGGTGTTGAAGTTGACATGGCCATGCTGGCCAGCCATGCGCTCGGCCACGGCCACGCCCTCTTCCTCGGCCTTGTGCGCCAGCATGGGGCCGCGCACCACGTCGCCCACCGCCCACACGCCGGGCAGGTTGGTCTTGCACTCGCCATCAACCACAACGGCGCCGCGCTCATCCAGCTTCAGGCCCACCCCTTCGGCGTTCAGGCCGGTGGTGTTGGGCACGCGGCCGATGGAGACGATCAGCTTGTCCACTTCCAACACCTGGGCCTCGCCCTTGGCGGTGGTGTAGGCGATGCTCACGCCCTTCTTGCCAGCCTTGACTTCGCCAATCTTCACGCCCAGCTCGATCTTCAGGCCTTGCTTGTCAAAGGCCTTTTTGGCCTCCTTGGCGATCTGCTCGTCCACCGCGCCCAGGAACGTGGGCTGGCCTTCCAGAATGGTCACGTCGGCACCCAGGCGGCGCCACACGCTGCCCATTTCCAGGCCGATCACGCCGGAGCCGATCACGCCCAGCTTCTTCGGCACGCTGCCGATGGCGAGCGCGCCGTCGTTGGACAGGATCTGCTCTTCGTCGAAGGCCGCACCGGGCAGCGCACGTGCGTTGGATCCGGTGGCCACGATGACCTGCTTGGCGGTCAGCGTTTCTTCGGCCTTGCCGGTGACCTTGATTTCATAGCCGCCGTCCACCGCCTTCACGAAGGAGCCGCGGCCGTGGAAAAAGGTCACCTTGTTCTTCTTGAACAGGTACAGGATGCCGTCGTTGTTCTGCTTCACGACGTTGTCCTTGCGGGCAATCATCTTGGCCACGTCCATCCTCACGCCCGTGGCGGTGATGCCGTGGTCGGCAAAGTGCAGGTTGGCATGTTCGAAATGCTCGGACGACTGCAGCAGCGCCTTGGAGGGAATGCAGCCCACGTTGGTGCAGGTACCGCCGGGTGCGGCGCCGCCAGCGGCGTTCTTCCACTCGTCGATACAGGCCACATTCATGCCCAACTGGGCGGCGCGGATGGCGGCGATGTAGCCGCCAGGGCCTGCGCCGATCACGATGACGTCAAATTGCTTGCTCATGGTTCAAAAACAGTATCTGGTGATGAGAAAAAACCCACCGCTGGACCGGGCCGGGGGTGGGTTTTCGTATGCGTCGAACCCTGTGGGAATTACAGGTCGAACAACAGGCGCGACGGGTCTTCCAGCGCATCCTTCATGGCTACGAGGCCCAGCACGGCTTCGCGGCCGTCGATGATGCGGTGGTCATAAGACATGGCCAGGTAGTTCATCGGACGCACCACGACCTGGCCGTTTTCGACCACGGCGCGGTCCTTGGTGGCGTGCACGCCCAGGATGGCCGACTGCGGCGGGTTGATGATGGGGGTGGACATCATCGAGCCGAAGGTGCCGCCGTTGGAGATGGAGAACGTGCCACCGGTCATCTCTTCGATGCCCAGCTTGCCGTCGGCCGCCTTCTTGCCGAATTCGGCGATCTTCTTTTCGATGTCGGCAAAGCTCATCTGGTCTGCGTTGCGCAGGATGGGCACCACCAGGCCGCGCGGCGAGCCCACGGCGATACCGATGTCGAAGTAGCCGTGGTAGACGATGTCGTTGCCGTCCACCGAGGCGTTGAGCACCGGGTACTTCTTGAGGGCATGCACCGCTGCCTTCACGAAGAAGGACATGAAGCCCAGCTTCACACCGTGCTCCTTGGTGAACTGGTCCTGGAACTTCTTGCGCAGCTCCATCACCGGCGCCATGTTCACCTCGTTGAAGGTGGTCAGGATGGCGTTGGTGGACTGCGACTGCAGCAGGCGCTCGGCGATGCGCGCGCGCAGGCGGGTCATGGGCACGCGCTGCTCGGGGCGCTCGCCCAGCTCTTCCTTGGACGCGGGCGCGGTCACCTGCGGCAGGGCCTTGGTGGGCACGCCGGTGGGGATGACGGCCGCGGTGGACTTCACCCCGCCGGCCACGGCCGACAGCACGTCGCCCTTGGTCACGCGGCCATCGCGGCCGCTGCCCTGCACCTGCGAGGCCGACAGGTTGTTCTCGGCCAGCAGCTTGGCGGCTGCGGGCATGGCCACGTCGCCCTTGCTGCCACCCGCGGCCGGTGTCGGCGCGGAGGCCGTGGCCGCCGGTGCGGCAGCGGCGGCTGCCGGCGCCGCGGCCGCAGCGGCCTTGCCTTCGGTGTCGATCTTGGCGATGACCTGATCGGAGGTCACCGTGCCGCCATCGCCCACGACGATCTCGGCGAGCACGCCGGCCGCAGGCGCGGGCACTTCCAGCACCACCTTGTCGGTTTCGATCTCGATCAGGATCTCGTCCTGGGCGACGGCCTCCCCGACCTTCTTCTTCCATTGCAGCATCGTGGCTTCGGCCACGGATTCGGACAGCTGGGGGACCTTGACTTCAACGATGGACATGTTTCGAATGCTTTCCAAAAGAGGGTTTTGTCTGTACTTCAGTAGCGGGGGTTCTCGGCCTTACTTGGTCAGGACAAAACCCTTGAGCTTGGCGAACGCGGCCTCGACCAGCGCCTTTTGCTGCTCCTGGTGCAGGTGCGCGTAGCCCACGGCGGGCGACGCGGAGGCGGCGCGGCCGGCATAGCCCAGCTTCTGGCCATCGAGCATGTTCTCGTGGATGTTGTGCTGGATGAAGAACCAGGCGCCCTGGTTCTGCGGTTCGTCCTGGCACCACACGATGTCGGTGGCATTCGGGTACTTCTTCAGCTCGGCGGCGAAGGCCTTGTGCGGGAACGGGTAGAGCTGCTCGACGCGGATGATGGCCACGTCGGTGGCTTCCTTCTCCGCGCGCTTCTTGACCAGGTCGTAGTACACCTTGCCGGAGCAGGCGATCACGCGCTTGACCTTGGCGGCGTTCTGCGCGACGGCCTCGTCCTTCTCGCCCAGCAGGGTCTGGAAGCTGCCTTCGGTGAACTCCGACAGCACCGAGGTCGCGTCCTTGTTGCGCAGCAGCGACTTCGGGGTCATGATGACCAGCGGCTTGCGCAGCGGGCGCACCATCTGGCGGCGCAGCACGTGGAAGATCTGGCTGGCCGTGGTGGGCTGCACGAGCTGCATGTTGGCCTCGGCGGCCAGTTGCATGAAGCGCTCCAGGCGCGCCGAGCTGTGCTCCGGGCCCTGGCCTTCGTAGCCGTGCGGCAGCATCAGCGTGATGCCGTTCAAGCGGCCCCACTTCACCTCACCCGAGGCGATGAACTGGTCGATCACCACCTGCGCGCCGTTGGCGAAGTCACCGAACTGCGCTTCCCAGATCACCAGGGTGTTGGGGTCGTTAGAGGCGTAGCCGTATTCGAAGGCCAGCACGGCCTCCTCGGACAGGATGGAGTCGATGACAGTGAACGGAGCCTGGTTCTCGGCGACGTTCTGCAGCGGCACGTAGGTGCCTTCGTCCCACTTCTCGCGCTTTTGGTCGTGGATGACGGCGTGGCGGTGCGTGAACGTGCCGCGGCCGCTGTCCTCGCCCGACAGGCGCACCGGGTAGCCCGAGGCCACCAGCGATGCGAAGGCCATGTGCTCGCCCATGCCCCAGTCCACGTTGATCTCGCCACGGCCCATGGCGGCGCGGTCTTCCAGCACCTTCTTGACCAGGGTGTGGACCGTGAAGCCTTCCGGCACCGTGGTGATGCGCTCGGCCAGGCGTTTCCACTCGGCCAGCGGGATGGCGGTGTCGCCGGCGTCGGTCCAGCTCTTGCCCAGGAAGGGGCTCCAGTCCACGGCGTACTTGCTCTTGAAGTTGGTGAGCACCAGATCGACCGTGTGCTTGCCCTCCTCCAGCGCGGCGCGGTAGGCCTTGGCCATGTCCTCGCCCAGCGTCTCGCCCAGGCCCTGCGCGGCCAGCTTGTCGGCGTAGAGCTTGCGCGTGCCCGGGTGCTGGGAGATCTTCTTGTACATCAGCGGCTGGGTCAGCGCCGGCGTGTCCTGCTCGTTGTGGCCGAGCTTGCGGTAGCACACGATGTCCACCACCACGTCCTTGGCGAATTCCATGCGGAATTCCAGCGCCAGCTGCACCGCCAGGCACACGGCTTCCGGATCGTCGCCGTTCACGTGCAGCACGGGCGACTCGATCATCTTAACGATATCGGTGCAGTACAGCGTGGAGCGCAGGTCGCGCGGGTCGGAGGTGGTGAAGCCGATCTGGTTGTTGATGACCAGGTGCACCGTACCGCCCGTGGTGTAGCCACGGGTTTCGGACAGGGCCAGGGTTTCCTGGTTCACGCCCTGGCCGGCAAAGGCCGCGTCACCGTGCACCAGCACGGGCAGCACCTGCTTGCCCGCGTGGTCGCCGCGGCGGTCCATGCGCGAGCGCACCGAGCCCTCGACCACGGGGTTCACGATTTCCAGGTGCGAGGGGTTGAACGCGAGCGACAGATGCACCGGGCCGCCGGTCGTGGAGACGTCGGAGGAAAAGCCCTGGTGGTACTTCACGTCACCGGCGGGCAGGTCCTCGGGGGCGGTGTGCTCGAACTCGGCGAACAGGTCCTTGGGCATCTTGCCCAGGATGTTGACCAGCACGTTCAGGCGGCCGCGGTGGGCCATGCCGATCACCACTTCCTGCACGCCCTTCGCGCCTGCGGAGTTGATCAACTCGTCCATGGCGGCGATGAAGGACTCGCCCCCCTCAAGCGAGAAGCGCTTCTGGCCCACGTACTTGGTGTGCAGGTAGCGTTCCAGGCCTTCGGCGGCCGTCAGGCGCTCCAGGATGCGCTTTTTCTTGTCGGCAGAGAAGTTGGGCTTGCTGCGGATGCTTTCCAGCTTTTGCTGCCACCAGCGCTTTTGCACCTGGTCGGTGGCGTACATGTACTCCACGCCGATGGTGCCGCAGTAGGTCTCGCGCAGCGCGTTCAGCAGCTCGCGCAGGGGCATCTTGTCCTTGCCGAAGAAGGTGTTGCTCGCGTCGAACACCGTTTCCTGGTCGGCATCGCTGAAGCCGTAGAACGACGGCTCCAGTTCGGGAATCTGGGGGCGCTCGGTGCGCTTGAGGGGGTCCAGGTCGGCCCAGCGGTGGCCCACGTTGCGGTACGCGGCGATCAGTTGCTGGACGGCGGTGCGCTTGCGGCCCATCTCGGCGTCGGCGCTGGCCACCACGACCTTGGTGCCGCCGGCCTTGGCGCGCTCGGCAAAGGCGTTGATGACGGGCAGGTGGGGAACGTCCTTGGCATTGCTGCCGTCTACCGCGGGCACATGTTGCAGTGCGTCAAAGTATTCGCGCCAGGAGTCTGGCACGCTGCCAGGGTTGGCAAGGTAGTTCTCATACATCTCTTCGACGTAGGGCGCGTTGCCGCCGAAAAGATAGGTGTTGCCTTGGTAGGCTTGGTAGACGGATGTCGGATCGCTCATATTCCGCTGACCTCCACTTCCCTGAAGGAAGCGTTAGCTGGTTAACAAACCTTCCGCGTCACGGCTGAACCGGTTGGCGGATGCGACTGTGGCAGGGGAAGGGCCTCGTTTGCGGTCGCTATTGTGCCATTGAACGCCGAGGCGCGCGGCGAGCGGTGTATCAAGACAGGCGTGTGTGTGGCTTACATTTTGGGCTTCGTTCCTTCCACCGCCCCCATGAACCCGCCCACGCTCCAGTCCCGCACCCTGCTGCTCCTGCTCACCGTCGTGACGCTGGCCTTTGGCGCCATCCTCTGGCCACTCAACGGCGCCATCTTCTGGGGTGTGGTGCTCGCCATCCTGTTCACGCCGCTGCACCGGCGGCTGCAGCGGCGCATGCCGCGCAGGCGCAACCTGGCCGCGCTTGCCACCCTGGGCGTGTGCCTGGTGATCGTGATCCTGCCGGTCACGCTGATCGGCGCTTCGCTGGTGCAGGAGGCCAGCGTGGCCTACGAGCGCGCCCGCTCGGGGCAGCTGAACTTCGGCGCCTACCTGCAGCAGGTGCTGGCCGCACTGCCCCCTTGGATGCTGGAGCTGCTGGACCGCTTTCACCTCACCACCCGCGCGGAGCTGCAAGCCCGCCTGACCACGATCGGCGCCCAGGCCAGCCAGTTCCTGGCCACCAAGGCGCTGGACGTGGGCCAGAACACGCTGCAGTTCGTGGTGAGCTTCGGCGTCATGCTCTACCTGTTGTTCTTCCTGCTGCGCGACGGCGCGCGGCTGGCGGCGCGCATCCGCGAGGCCATCCCCCTGGATGCGCGGCACAAGGAGCAGTTGGCCATCAAGTTCACCACCGTGATCCGCGCCACCGTGAAGGGCAACATCGTGGTGGCCGCCGTCCAGGGCGCCCTGGGTGGCCTGATCTTCTGGCTGTTGAACATCCAGGGGCCGGTGATGTGGGGCGTGCTGATGGCGTTCCTGTCGCTGCTGCCCGCCGTGGGCGCCAGCCTGATCTGGGGGCCCGTGGCCATCTACTTCCTGGCGACCGGCGCGCCGGGGCAGGCCGTGATCCTCACCGCCTATGGCGTATTCGTCATCGGGCTGGTGGACAACGTACTGCGCCCGGTACTGGTCGGCAAGGACACCAAGCTGCCCGACTACGTGGTGCTGATCTCCACCTTGGGCGGCATGGCGTTGTTCGGGCTCACGGGCTTTGTGATCGGCCCGATGATCGCCGCACTGTTCATCGCCACCTGGGACCTGTTCGCGCCGCACGACGGCGCAGAACGCTCCTAAAATAATAGCTGCTAGCGCTTAATGGGCGGGCGTTGAAGGCCAAAACGCCTTCAACCCCGCCGGCGCACTCATTCCGCCTCAATACCGGCGGCCTTGATCACCCTGCCCCACTTCTGGGTCTCGGCGGCCTGAAAGCGCGCCAGCTCTTCGGGCGTGGTGGTCCAGGCCTCGGAGCCTGCGGTCTCGAAGAACGACTGGGCGGCCTGGCTCCTCGTCGCCTGCGCCAGCAGCGCATTGAGCCGCGCCACCACGGGCGCGGGCGTGCCGGCGGGCACGTAGGCTGCAAACCAGTAGCCCATGTCATAGCCCTTCACGCCGGCCTCATCCAGCGTGGGAACCTCGGGCAGCTGCGTGCTGCGCTTTTGCGTGGAGTACCCCAGCGCGCGCAGCTTTCCCGCCTTGACCTGAGGAACGCCGGTGGACGTGTCGGTGATCATCAGGTCGATCTGCCCGCCGAGCAGATCGGTGATGGCCAACGGGTTGCTCTTGTACGGCACATGCAGGATGTCCACCCCCGCCAGTTGCTTGAGCATCTCGCCGGCCATGCGGCTGGAAGAGCTGCCGCTGCCAAAGCTCAGCTTGCCGGGGTTCTTGCGGGCGGCGGCCAGCAGGTCGCCCACGTTCTTGTAGGGAGCGCCCGCGTTCACCACCAGCACCTGGCCGCCCTTGCCCAGGCCGGTGACGGGGGCGAAATCCTTCACCGGGTCGTAGGGCAGTTTCTTGTACAGGTGTTCGTTCGCGGCATGCGTGGTGTTGGTGGTGATGAGCACCGTGTACCCATCCGCCGGTGCCTTGGCGACGGACTGCGCGGCGATCATGCCGCTGGCGCCGGCCTTGTTCTCCACGACCACGGGTTGCCGCGCATCGGTGCTCACGGCCTGGCCCAATGCCCGCGCCAGCTGGTCGGTGGCACTGCCGGCCGCAAACGGCACGACGAAAGTGACGGGCTTGGCAGGATAGGCGGGGGCCTGTGCGTTGGCGGCGCCGGCCGCGGCACACAGGACGGCCGCAGCGGTGGCAGCCAGTACACGGCGGCGATGCGGGAACGGGTTCATGGTGTCTCCTTGGTTGTGGTGATGAAAAATGCCGCCGGCGCGCGTCAATGCGCTCCGGCCAGGTGATGTACAAGCGCCGCCGGCATCCGCACCGGCAGGTCCAGCAACAGAAAGGACAGCGCCTTGCCATGGCTGTCGAGGTTGAGCGCGTCGTTCACGCCGCCGTCCAGCACGCCATCCAGCACGAAATTCATCGCCTGCAGTTGGGGCAGCAGATAGCGCGTGACGCGCGTGGGCCCGCGCGCCGCGAACTGGCGCGCCACGGCCTCCTCGGTAACCTGCTGCACCAGCACGTCCCACAGGGCCGGGTGCCAGGCGATCACGCTGATGTTGGAGCGGTCACCCTTGTCACCCGTGCGGCCGTGCGCCAGGCGGTACAGGGGAACCGTGAGATCGGTAGGGTTCATCGTGGTCCTTCAGTCCAGCAGCGTGTAGCCAGGATTGACCGCCTCGCGCGGCACGAGGCAGGAAACGGTGCCCAGGCGCGGGCGCATGGCCGTGCGCACACCGCCGCCCCCCGCCGGGCCGCAGCAGTACAGCGCCGTCACCTCGCGCACCAGGCGCTGCGCGCTGGCATGGTCGCGGTGCTGCAGCGCCACGCGCAGGCGTACGTCCTGCGCGCCCTGGCTTGCCTGCGCCGCCAGCCACCGCCCTGCGTCGTCACCCCAAACGCTGGCCACGCCGATCAGGTCCACGCGCAGCGGTGCCACGCTCGCAAGCCGCTCGCGCAGCACGTCGCCCGCCAGGCGGGCGCGCTCCTCGGCGCGCGCGCCGGCATACGAAATCTCGCCCTCGGCAAACCAGCCGGACTCGAAGCACACATTCACCTTCAGCGACGGCGGCCGCGCATGGCCGCGCACGCCCTGCAGGTGCACGCGGTCGCTGCCGATCTGCGCCACGCTCGCCTGGGTGATGTCGGCCACCACGTCGGGCGTCAGGTAGGCGGCGGGGTCGTGCAGTTCATACAGCAGCTGCTCCTTGACCGTGCGCTCGTCCACGCGCCCCCCCGTGCCCGGCGGCTTGGTGAGGGTGCAATGGCCGTCGGCGTCGATCTCGGCGATCGGGTAGCCCAGCCGGGCCAGGCCCGGCACGTCCTTGTAGCCCGGGTCGGCAAAGTAGCCACCCGTGACCTGCGCGCCGCATTCCAGCAGGTGGCCCGCCATGGTGGCGCGCGCCAGGCGGTCCCAGTCGTCCATGCACCAGCCGTAATGCGCCAGCGCCGGGCCCAGCACCAGCGCAGGGTCGGCCACGCGGCCGCAGACCACGATGTCGGCCCCCGCGCGCAGCGCCTGGGCGATGGGTTCCGCGCCAATGTAGGCATTGGCGCTCACGATGGGCTGCGCGGGCATGGACGGGCCCAACGCCCGCTCCAGCACAGCGCGGTGCTGTGCGCCGCTCAGGTCGTCGCCGTGCACCACCGCCACGCGCGGGCGGCGCGCGCCCAGCTCGGCCGCCAGTTGCTGGATACGCAGCGCAGCGCCCCGCGGATTGGCCGCGCCAAAGTTGCTCACGATGCGCACGCCGTGTTGAAGGCATTGCGCGAGCACCGGCCGCAGCAGCTCATCCAGCAGCGGCTCGTAGCCCGCATCGGGATTGGCGCGGCGCGCCAGTTGGGCCAGCGCCAGCGTGCGCTCGGCCAGGGTCTCGAAGATCAGCACGCCGGGCCGGCCGCTGTCCACCAGCGCCTGCACCACGGGTGCGGCAGCATCCAGGCGGTCGCCCGAGAAGCCGGCCGCACAGCCGATGAGCAGGGGTGAGGGGTTCGCCATTGCAGGGGTCCTTGGGGAATGTCTCCAGGGCGCACTGTAGGCACGGCAGGTTATTCTGTGAAATAGATTGTCAAGATCAATTCATCTGGATATCAAATGAATATCTCCACACGGCAGGTCGACGCCTTCCTTGCCCTGGCGGCGCAGCGCAACTTCACGCGCGCCGCGGCGCAGTGCCACTTGTCGCAGCCGGCCTTCAGCGCGCTCATCCGCGCGCTGGAGGACGACCTGGGTCTGCGCCTGTTCGACCGCAGCACGCGCCATGTGAGCCTGACGGCCGAGGGCGAGAACTTCCATTCGTCGGCGCTGCGCATTCGCGCCGAGGTGGATGCCGCGCTGGCCACGCTGCGCGACGCCGCACTGCTGCGGCGCGGGCGCGTGTCCGTCGCGCTGCTGCCCTCGCTGGCCGCAGGGTGGCTGCCGGGTGTGCTGGCCGGCTTTCGCGCACAGCACCCGGGCGTGGAACTGGACATTGCCGACGTGCTGTCCGAGCCTTGCATCGAGCGCGTGGCCACGGGCAAGGCCGACTTCGCGCTGGCCGCCATCCGCGCGGACACGCCCGAGCTGCAGGCCGAACCCTTTTGCGAGGACGGCTTTCACCTGGTCTGCCGCGCGGACCATCCGCTCGCCCGGCAGCCCTTGCCCGCCGGCCGGCGCAGCGCCGCCGCGCAATGGCGCGCCCTGGCCGAGTGGCCATTCATCCATCTCGCGCGGCACAGCAGCGTGCGCCAGTACCTGGAGGCGGCCTTCCATCCCCATGCGATGCGCACGCTGATGGAAGTGGAGCAGTTGGCCACCGTCATGGGCATGGTGCGGGCCGGGCTGGGCATCAGCGTGGTGCCCACGCTCACGCTGTTCCACTTCCAGCAGGAGGGCCTCGCCACCCGGCCGCTGGCCCTGCCCGGGCTCACGCGGCAGATCTACCTGGTGCGCCGGCGCGACCGGGGCCTGTCGGTGGCCGCGCAGGCGCTGTACGCACGGGTGATGCAGCAGCGGCCGATGCATGCCGAAATGCCATCAAAACAATAGCTGGCAGCGCTTGACGGACAAGCGCTGGAGCCCGATTTCCCTGAAACTTGCGTTCACCCGCGCCCACGGCCTGCGGGGCACCCCCGGTGGCACTGCACGCTCTGCGATGCCACACTCGGGCCATCACATGCGTGCGCAGGAGATGTAATGGATGCCTCCCTCCCCACGGGGAAGTCGATCG